>JAQBPH010000030.1:0-2534 GCA_028287625.1 Chloroflexota bacterium
GGGGAGGCGGGGCAGGGGACGCGTGCGCCCCGGCCGCCGCCGCGGCGCGGAGGACCGCGGCGGACGCCGGGGCGGTGGATCCGCCGGTGGTCGGCGGGACGTGGGCCGGTGGCATCGATCCCCGCCACGCCGCCCGCCGGCGGACCCTGGATGAGCCACGAACGCCGGCCGAGAGGGAGACGAGAGCCGAGCGCAGGAATCGGACGAAGGAGTGCATGCAGTGCCCGCCGAGGGAGTCCGGTCAACCGGGGTTCGTGACCCAGCCCCCCAACATGTAGGGGAGCCGCCGAGACGGTAACACAACCGGTGGGGCCTGCGGAACCCCTGTTCGTCCGGCGGGTCAGCCCCGCCCGGCCCACTCCCGCACCGCGGCGGCGGCGGCGGCGAGGCTGGTCACCGAGGCATGGGCGGCACTCACCGGGGCACAGGGCGCGTCCGGAGCGACGCGGATCGTGCGCATTCCCAGGCTGAGCGCCGGGAGCACGTCCTTCTCCTCCATGTTCCCGATCATCACGCACTCCCCGGCCTCGCACCCGGCGAGCGCGAGGGCGGCGAGGAACATGGCCGGATCGGGCTTGCGACGGCCCACGTCGACCGAGGAGACGATGCCGTCGATCAGCCCGGCCACCCCGAGGGCCTCGAGGTCGCGCCGGTAGGCCTCGGCGTCGCGCCAGTAGGTGTTGCTCACGATCACCGTGCGCAGCCCCAGGGCGCGGCACGCCCCGAGCAGCTCCTCGGCGCCGTCGAAGAGGTCGTACAGGCCGGCGGCGGGCGCGATCATCGCCCTGCGCACCGCGATCGCCAACGGCGTGGTGAGGGGCAGCCCGAGCCGGCCGGCCACGTTGAGCACCAGGCCCTCGGTGTCCTGGGCGAGCTCGCCGGCGAAGGCGGTCACCGCCTCCTCGAGGGCGGCACGCAGCCTCTCCACGACGCCCGCGTCCGTGCCGGGGAGCACCGCGCCGAGACGCCGGACCGCGTCCTCGGGCGGTGGGGAGGTGGTCGCGCGATCGGGCCACAGGGTGCCCCCGACGTCGACCAGCGCAGCGCCCAGCATCGTCCCCCAGGGTAGAGGCCGGAGGTGCCCGGTTGCGGCGCCGGCACGAGGCGCCGTAGCGTCACGGGATGGCCGCCCTCACCCATGACGCCGTGGTCGTCGGCGCCGGCCCCGCCGGCGCGCTCGCCTCCCTCCACCTCGCCCGCCAGGGCCGCCGGGTGCTGCTCCTCGAGAAGGCGCGCGCCGGCCGCGACAAGCCCTGCGGCGGTGGGCTGACGGTGCGCTCCTGGCGCGACCTCGAGGTGCCGATCGACGACCTGGTGGTGGCCCGGATCGACACCGCCGACCTCCGCTGCGGCCCGCGGCGTGCGGTGCGCGTCCCGCTCGGCGCCGAGGGGGTGCTGATGGTCCGCCGCCGCGACCTCGACCGGCGCATCGGCGAGGCGGCACAGCAGGCGGGGGCCGAGCTCCATCATCGGGAGCCGGTCGCGGCCATCGAGCCCGTCGACGGCGGGGTCGAGGTGCGCACCGGCGCCGGCCGCTACCGGGCCGCGGCGGTGCTGCTCGCCACCGGGGCGGAGGCGCCGCTGCGCTCCGCGCTCGGCCTGGCGCCTCCCGCGGGCACCATGGCGGTGGCCCTCGAGCTGGAGGGGCGCGCCCGCCTCGCCCCCGCCGCCCAGGACGCCTTCGTCTTCGACTACGCGGTCCCCGGGGGCTACGCATGGGCGTTCCCCAAGGTGGGTCACCAGGACTGGTGGAACGCCGGCATCGTCACCGGCCGCACCGGCCTCGGCCCCGAGCTGCGCGCCCGGCTGGCGCGCTTTCTCGACGAGGTCGGGCTGCACTTCGAGGAGCTCTCCCCGGACCGCGCCACCGGACGCCGCATCCCGTTCTGGGGTGGCCGGCGCGTCCTCCACCGCGGCAGGGTGGCACTGCTCGGCGACGCCGCGGGGCTCGCCGACCCCTTCTTCGGCGAGGGCATCGCCGAGGCGCTGGCCAGCGCCCGCCTCGGCGCCCGCGCCGCCGGCGACGTGATCGACGGCCGCCGCGACGACCTCGGCCACTACACCGCCGCCGTCGACGCGACCCTGCGCACCCACCTCCGGCGGATGCGCCGGACCGCGCGCATCGCGTACGCCGCGCCCGCCATGACGCTCCGCGCACTCACGATGTCATCGCGCTTGCGGGGCCTGGTCACGCGCGCCGCGACGGAGGGCTTCTGACCGCCCCGCTCTGCCGCCGGTGGGGATGCCCGGGTGTTGTGGGGCCGGTGGGGATGCCCGGCTGTTCTGCCGCCGGTGGAGATGCCCGGCGGTTCTGCCGCCGGTGGAGATGCGCGGCTGTTCCGCCGCCGGGGGAGATGCCCGGCAGTTCTGCCGCCGGGGGAGATGCTCGGCAGTTCTGCCGCCGGTCGAGATTCGCGGGGGGCCGCTCTGCCGCCGGTTTTGACTCGGGGGGGACTGCGTCCCCCCCGTCTGGTCGCAAGACATCGTGCGCTGGCGCGCCCGATGCCGGCTCCCGCCCCCCCTCGCCGGCACTC
>JAQBPH010000271.1:0-16149 GCA_028287625.1 Chloroflexota bacterium
CGGCACATGCGCGAGTACCTCCAGGTGCTGCTGCCCGCGCTCCGCCAGGAGAGCGTCGACGTCGACGGCGAGACGGTGAGGGCCCACGGGACGATCACCATCCCCGGCGCCACCCCCTGCCCGGTGCTGCTCGCGGCGCTGGCGCCGCGGATGCTGCGGCTCGCCGGGGGGATGGCCGACGGCACCATCACCTGGATGACCGGGCTGAGGACCGTGGCCGAGCACATCGTGCCCTCGATCACGGCCGCCGCCGAGGATGCGGGGAAGCCGCCCCCGCGGGTGGTGGTCGGCCTGCCGGTGTGCGTGACCGACGACGTCGAGGCGGCGAGACGGCGCGCGGCCCGCACCTTCGCCCTCTACGGCCAGCTGCCCTCGTACCGGGCGATGTTCGACCGCGAGGGGGCCGGCGGCCCGGCCGACGTGCTCGTGGCCGGCGACGAGGCGGCGGTGCGGGAGCAGCTCACGGCCTTCAGCGCCGCCGGGGCCACCGACTTCCTCGCCTCCGAGTTCGGCTCCGGCGAGGAGAGGGCGCGCACCCGCGCGCTGCTCGCCGGCTGGGTCGCCGCCGCCGTCTGAGCCCGAGCCGGGACCAACCAGATCCCCCTCGTCCGCAGTCGTCCTTGCGCCACCGAGCCCATGCCGTAGGATCCAATCTCAGCCATGGTCGGGACGGGGCCGCTGGGCCGGAGGAGACTCTGCGACCGCCGCAGGGAGCGCGACGCTCTCGACCGGCTGCTCGGAGCCGTCCACGAGGGGCGGAGCGGCGTGCTGGTGCTCCGCGGCGAGGCGGGGATCGGCAAGACCGCCCTCCTCGACCACGCCGTCGAGACGGCGTCCAGCTGTCGCATCGCCCGCGTCTCCTGCGCGGAGTCGGAGATGGAGCTGTCGTTCGCCGGTGTGCATCAGCTGTGCGGGCAGATGCTCCACCGGCTCGATCATCTGCCCGGGCCCCAGCGCGAGGCGCTGGGCGCCGCCTTCGGGCTGACCGCGGGCGCCGCACCGGATCGCTTTCTCGTCGGCCTCGCCGTGCTCAGCCTCCTGGCCGACGTCGCCGAGGAGCAGCCGCTCCTGTGCGTCGTGGAGGACGCCCAGTGGCTCGACCAGGCGTCGGCCCAGGTGCTGGCCATCGCTGCCCGCCGGCTGTACGCGGAGTCCGTCGCCATGCTCGTCGCGATCCGTGAGCCCTGCGCGGCGCCGCAGTTCGAGGGTCTCCCCGAGCTGCGCGTCGAGGGGCTCCGGCACCGGTACGCCCGCGAGCTGCTCGCCTCGGTCACACCGGGCGCGCTCGACGCGCGGGTGCGCGACCGGATCGTCGCCGAGACCCAGGGGAACCCGCTCGCCCTGCTCGAGCTTCCCCGCGGCATGGACCCGGCCGAGCTGGCGGGCGGATTCGGCCTGCCGGGCACGCCGCCCATCCCCCACCGGATCGAGGAGAGCTTCGCACGACGGGTCGAGCAGCTGCCGGCCGCGACCCGGCTGCTGCTGCTCGCGGCGGCGGCCGAGCCCACCGGCGAGGCGCAGCTGCTGTGGCGGGCGGCGGCGCGGCTCGGCATCGGCGCCGAGGCGGCCGCTCCGGCGGAGGCCGACGGACTGGTGGAGCTCGACGCGCGCATCGCCTTCCGCCATCCCCTGGTGCGCTCCGCCGTCTATGGGGCGGCGTCGCCGGACCAGCGTCGCACCGTCCACGGGGCGCTCGCCGACGTCATCGACCCCGGTCTCGATCCCGAGCGCCGGGCATGGCACCGCGCCCATGCCGCACTCGGGCCGGACGAGACACTGGCGGACGAGCTCGAGCGCTCCGCGGTCCGTGCGCAGGGTCGAGGAAGCCTGGCCGCGGCGGCGGCCTTCCTCGAGCAGGCCGTCGCGCTCACGCCCGACCCAGCCCGCCGGGCCGAGCGCCTGCTCGTTGCTGCCCAGGCCCACCTGGACGCGGGATCGGCCGGGGCGGCGTCGGGGCTGCTCGACGCGGCGGACGTGGGACGCCTCGACGAGCTGGGACGCGCTCGGCTCGAGCGGATGCGTGCACGGATCGCCTTCGTCACCGGGCGAGGCCGCGATGCGCCTCCCCTGTTGCTCAGCGCGGCGCGCAGGCTCGAGCCGCTCGACGTCCGGCTGGCACGCGAGACCTACTTCGAAGCAATGGAGGCGGCGATGTACGCCGGCTCTCTCGGGAGCGGGCGCGGGGTGCTCGAGGTGGCTGAGGCGGCTCGGGCCGCGCCGCCGGCGCCGGAACCGCCGCAGGCCAGCGACCTGTTGCTCGACGGCCTCGCGGCACTCTGGACGGAGGGGTACGCCGCGGGAGTGCCCATGCTGCAGCGGGCGCTGGCCGCCTGCCGCCACAGCGAGGACCTCCGCTGGCATGGGCTCGCCCTCCGCACCGCAGGGGAGCTGCAGGACATGGACATCCTGCAGAGACTCGCCCCGCGCGCGGTGCAGCTCGCCCGTGAGGCCGGCGCGCTGACCGCGCTGCCCCTTGCGCTCAACTACCTGGCCAGGTGGAACCTGATCACCGGCGACTTCGCCGCGGCGGCGGCGCTGATCGAGGAGTCGAGGTCGATCGCGATCGCGACCGGGAGCCCGCCGGTACCCTACTCCGAGGTCCTCCTCGCCGCCTGGCGCGGCCACGAGCGGGACCACGGCGCGCTCGCCGAGGAGATGCTCGCGGACGCCGAGGCGCGGGGCGAGGGCCGGGCGATCACCTTCATCGAGCAGTCGAGCGCGATCCTCCACAACGGCCTCGGGAATCATCGCATCGCGCTGGCCGCCGCCCAGCGAGCCTGTGCGACGAGTGACTCCACCCTCTGGGTGATACCCGAGCTGGCCGAGGCGGCCGCACGGATCGGCCGGCCGGAGCTCGCACGCGATCCGGTCGAGCGGCTGTCCGAGCTCGCGCTGTGCATCGGAACCGAGGTGGCACTGGGGTTGCGCGCTCGCTCCCTCGCGCTGATGGCGGAGAGCCGGGACGCCGAGGACCTCTTCCGTGAGGCGGTCGACCGGCTGGGTCCCACGCGCACGACGCCCCACCTCGCCCGCGCCCATCTCCTCTACGGCGAGTGGCTGCGAGGCGAGCGCCGGCGGCTCGACGCCCGCGAGCAGCTGCGGACCGCGCACGACATGTTCGAGTCGATGGGCGCGACGGCCTTCGCGAGCCGTGCCGCACGCGAGCTGCTCGCCGCCGGCGAGCGCGCCCCCACGCCGAGGGTCGAGACACGCAGCCGCCTCACCGCGCAGGAGGCGCACATCGCCCGCCTCGCGAACGAGGGGCTCTCCAACCAGCAGATCGGGGCCCGCCTCTTCCTGAGCCGGCGCACCGTCGAGTACCACCTCGGCAAGGTCTTCACCAAGCTCGGCATCGGCTCGCGCACCGAGCTCGGGCGCGTTCTCCCTCACGTCGCAGGCGGTGACCCCTAGGGTGCGGGTGCGGGCTCGAAGAGGTGGCCGCGGTAGCTGCCGAGCGCGGTCCGGGTGGCGACGGTGATCCACGCGGCCACCAGCAGGAGGTAGAGCAGGACCGAGGCCACGGTGAACAGGTCGGCATGAATCCGCGCCGACAGATCGCTGGTGCCGGTGACGACCGTGCCGACGGGGAAGGTGAAGCTCCACCAGGTCAGCGAGAAGGGCAGCCTCTGCCGGGCGGTGCGCAGGGTGAGTGCCGTCGCGAGCACCATCCACAGCGCGGCGAAACCCCATGTGGGCACGCCGTAGAACAGGCCGAAGGCGGATGCGCCCTGGTCGTAGGGCGCGGGCAGAAGACCGGCGGCGTCGCCGGCGAGCAGGTTGGCGGCGGTGATCGACTGCCCGAGCGGCCCGAGGACGATCCAGAGCGTGGGCACGCTCGCAGCGCCCCCGGTCCCGTACTGCACCAGCCGCTGCCAGACCTGCGGGACGATGAACAGGGTCGCGAACAGGCTGATCCCGAACATGGCGTAGCAGGCCATCAGCATCCCGAGGCGGGCCTGGCCCTCCGGCAGGTGTGGGACGAGCAGGGCGCCGTTGGCCGCGGAGACCATCGGCGGCACGACGGGCATGAGCCAGCCGGCGAAGGCACCGTCCGGCCTGATGTCGAGAGTGGTCATCATTCGGAACGGGATCCAGGTGGCGGTGATCAGCCCCAGGATGGTGCCGGCCGTCCACAGGACCCAGTCGGCGGTCAGGGCTGGAGTGAGGCCGATCCAGTCCCTGCCGAGCAGGAGGGTGCCGCCGCCGATGGTCATGAGCGCCATCGGTGGGGCCCCCCAGAACTGCGCCATCACCGGGTTGCGGGCGTGGCCCCTCGCGACCTCGCGGTGCCGGATCCAGTGCACCGTCGACGCCCCCGCGAGCGCGACGAGCATCAGCGCGGCGAAGGCCCAGACGATGGTGGCGGCGGTCCGGAGGCCGGGGAACTGGGCCGGCAGCGTGGCGGCGGCGTTGGCGACGATGCCGGTGCCCATGATCGAGGCGAACCAGTTCGGGCCCAGGTTCGCGAACACGTCCGACGGGTGCTCGAGATCGTGCAACGGCCCCAACCGCCAGGATCCGCCGCGGAGGCCGCGCGGACGCGATCCCGCCTGGTCAGCGGTGGCGGCCGTGCTGGTGGTCGCCACTGCTGCTACCGGATCTGGGCGGTGGTCCGCCGATGGCAGCTCTCGCAGCCGAAGGCGACGACCCGCATCCCGTCCTGCACGACCACATCCTGGACGGCTCCACAGCGGCCGCAGGAGAGCTGAACGAGTCGCCGGTTCATGGCGGCACTCTGCATCAGCTGCCGGTACCGCCGGATGGCGCTGTCCTCTGCTGCGTCGGCCATCATCTGCGCTGTCTGCATCGGAAGGTCCGCCTGTGTTCGAGTTGATCGGCGCGTCCAACGCCGCCGACTTGACATCCGCCATCCTGACCGCGGGCGTTTCAGCGACGTTGCACGGCCCAGCACAGCCCGCCGCGGACGGATGAGGCCTGCCGACCCTGGGAGAACCCTTGGTTGTGCAGCTGCCGAGTCCCGGGGGCGAAGAGCGGTATCCGTCCCGGAGCATGGACACATGCTGATGTCGTGGCCCGGAGTGCCACATGGTGCGAATGGAGGACACAAGGTGAGCAACAGGCTTCGTGTCGCTGTGGTGGCGGCCGCTCTTGTCGCAGGATCGTCTGTCGGCGCGACCGTCCTGGGCGCGACCCCCGTTCAAGCGGCGGTCGCCCACGACCACGGTCATGACCACCACGACAGGGATCACCACCGCGACCACTGGTCTCACGACGATCACTCCTGGGACCGGGACCACTGGTCTCACGGCGATCACAGCGATCACTCCTCGGACTGATCGACCCTGAGAGGGGGATTCGGGCGCCGGCGCCTTCGAGGCGCCGGCGCCCGATCACGTCAGGGCTGCGCCGCCCCCGCCTGATACGCGGCGACGAGCCTGCGGCGGGACCGGATCCCCAGCTTCCCGAAGATGTTTCCGACGTGGTACTCGACGGTCTTCACGCTGACCATCAGGTCCGCGGCGACCTCGCGATTGGTCCGGCCCGAGGCGACCAGCCGGGCGACCGAGAACTCCCGAGGCGTCAGCCGGTGACGCTCGACATCCTGCCGTTTGATGGGGGTGAGGCCGCAGGCGGCGAGCTCGCGTTGGCATCGCTCGACGAAGGGCCGGGCACCGAGCTCCGACAGGCGCTCAGAGGCGGCACGCAACTGGGTCGCGGCCTGCGTGCGCCGGCCCAGGCGTCGAAGGAGGCTGCCGTACTCCAACTCGATGACCGCCCGCTCGAAGGGCAGGCGCAGACCCTCGTGGTATGCGAGGGCGGCCTCGTACCCGGCGATGGCGCCCTCCCTGTCACCACGGGCACCCACGAGCGCGGCGCCGGCGCGGGATGCGGCCGCCATCGCGGATCTGCGACCGCGCCGGGCCGCACGCCGCTGATAGGGCTGGAGCACCGCCTCCGCCTCGTCGAGCCGTGACAGGCCCACGAGCGCATCGACCTGGAGCACCTGCCAGTCGAGGACGCCAGGTTCTCGCATCGCCTCCAGGTCCGCGAAGGGGAGAAGCGGTGCGAGACCCTCGAGGACACCTTGGTGATCGCCCCGCGCGCGAGCGATGAGCGCCACCGACATCGCGGCCGCCGCGACGCCCAGGACGTCGGAACGAGCGACGGCCGCCGCGCGTCGGGCGGCCTCGGCATGGAGCTGCGCGGCCTCCCACTCACCGCGAGCGGCAAGCACCGCGCAGGGAAGTGCGTGCACCTGGCTGAGGAGCCACCTCTGATCGGCCTCCCCGGCGATCGATGCGGCCATCCGCGCGTGGACGAGGGCGTCGTCCCACGCACCCGTCCGGCCCTCGGTGAGCGACAACCCTGCGAGGCTGATCACGGCGAGGTGCACGGGTCCGCGGCGGCGGTACTCCTCTGCCGTGCGCTCCAGATCGGCATGCGCCCCGGCGAGATCGTCGGTGATGCAGCGCACCAGGCCGCGACGGACCACCTCCTCGCCGGCCTCGCCGCCGTCCAGGTGGCCGGGCGGCTCTGCGGACGATCGACGGTGGTCGAGCGCACGATCCGCCCATCCGATGGCCGCCGTTCCGCAGCCTCGGGCAAGGAAGAGGGTCGCGAGCAGCGCCGCGATATCGGCGGCGAGCCGGCGGTCACCGCCGGCGCTGGCGAGCTCGTGGGCGCCGATCAGCAGTCGTTGCGCCTTCTCGGAGCGGCCGCTCATGAGCGCCAGACTGCCGAGGACGTGGTCCCGGCGCGCACCCGGATCGAGTGCGGCCACGGCCTCGGCCAGGCCGGCCACGCCGGCGACATCGCCTCCGCGCAGCATGTGCTCGGCCGCCTCGAGCAGGCACGCCTCACGCTCGGCGCCGGTCGAGACCAGGTGCATGGCCGACAGAAGGGCCTCGGCGGCGCTGCTCCACGCGCCACCACGTGCCTGGCGTCGACCGAAGCCGACCAGGTCGTCGACCAGGGCCGCGTCGTCACCGTGAGCGGCCGCCACCCGGTGGTGGAGCGACGCCGCCTCGTCCCCGACGAGGTTCGCCGCCGAGGTGTGCAGGGCGGCGCGCTGTGCCGACCCGATGCCGTGGTACACGGCTGCACGGGTGAGCGGGTGCGAGAAGCAGACGGTGCGTCGCCGCAGGTCGCCGTGCTCCTCGAGAAGACCCGCCGCGACCGCCTGCTCGAGGGCTGGCAACGGCTCATCGAGGCCGGAGAGTTGCGCCGCGGTGACGAAGGGAAAGTGCGTCCCCAGGATGGATGCGGCGACGACGAACCGCCGCGTCCCGGGCGGGCAGGCGGCGAGGCGGTCGAGCACCGTCGCGCGGACGTCGCGCGGGCACGGCAGGGGGGCATCGGATGGGAGCTGCAGGGTCTCGGCGGGCACCTCCTCGAACAGGGCGCGCAGGTGCAGTGGGTTGCCGGAGGTGTGGTCCCGAACCCGCTCAGCCGCACGGGCGGACAGCCCCTCGACCCCCATGGAGACTCCGAGCTCTCGAACCGCCCCCAGATCCAGACCGGCCAGGCGCATCCGAGCCGCCTGGCCGCGTTCCACGAGCCGTTGGAGCCCCTCGAGGGGGCCGCGATCACCGTCGCGCGCACTGATCAGGACGAGCACCCGCTCGAGCCGGAGACGGCGAAGCGCGAACAGCAGCGCGTGCACCGATGCCGGGTCGCTCCACTGCACGTCGTCGACCACCAGCGCCACCGGTGCCTCGCCCTGGGCACGTCGGAGCAGCTCGACGATTCCACCCCCCACGGAGCTCGGGTCCGGAGGCACGCCGCCGGGCAGTCCCAACCCGGTGAGCACATCGGGGAGGGGGACCCCCGCCACACGAATCAGCTGACCGACGACTCCGTACATCAGCCCCGCCTCGGTCTCCTCGCAACCGGTCCCGAGGATCCGCAGGCCGCCCGCCTCGTCCAGGAAGCGGCGGAGCAGCGCGGTCTTCCCGATCCCGGGTGGCCCTTGCACGAGGACGATCCGCGGCCGGCCGGCCCGCACCTCGTCGAGCTCACGCTCGAGCAGGCGCAGCTCGGCCTGCCGCCCGATCAGGCCGTCGTCTCGGGACGGCAGCTCGGCGGGGCCCAGGGTTGTCACATCGCCCAGCATCGCGGTGCCGTCATGGCCATCGCATCTGAGGCTCCACAGTCGCCCCCCCGGTCGACGCGATCGGGGGTCCACAGCGGGACGTCGCAGGGGTGCGCCGGAAGGGCTCCCCGCCGCACCCTGGGTGCGCGACTAGGGAATCTCCCGGGGGCGAACGCGAGCGGCCCTCCCCAGCATCGGTGACATCTCACACCGTCGAGCACAGTTGTTTTGGAGAGGACCACATGGCAGAGAACGTGGACATGAGAGGCGAGCCGGTCTCCCGCGCCGTGCCCGTTTCGTACCGCGGAGCAGTCGCCCGCGGAGCAGACGCGACCGGCGCGCCGGGCATGGCGGCCGTCTCGTACATCCCCAGCGAGGGGGTGACGGCCCGCACCCACCGCGAGGGGATCGATCCGAAGGCGATGCTCGCCGAGTTCATCGGGACCTTCACGCTCATCTTCGTCGGCGTCGGCACCATCGCCGTCACCTCCCGCATCGGAGCGCTGCCGAGCCTGGTGGCCGTGGCGCTCGCGCACGGGCTGGCGATCGCGGTCATGGTCAGTGCCACTGCCGCCATCAGCGGTGGGCATCTGAACCCGGCCGTCACCATGGGCGCCCTGGTGGGGGGGAGGATCGGTCTGCCGCAGGCGATCGCCCACTGGGTGGCTCAGGTCCTGGGCGGGATCGCCGCGGCGGCAATCGTCGCCCTCTGCGTGCCCACCGCCCTCCTGGCCGCCTCGGGGTTCGGCGTCCCCGCGCCGGGCGCCGGCATCGGGATCGGGGCCGCATTCCTGACGGAGGTGGTGCTCACCTTCTTCCTCGTGTTCGTGGTCTTCGGGACCGCGATCGACCCCCGGGCCCCGAGGGTCGGTGGCCTGTTCATCGGGCTCGCTGTGACCATGGGCGTGCTGATGGGCGGCCCGATCTCCGGCGGCGCGATGAACCCCGCACGATTCCTCGGGCCGGCGATCGTCAACGCCAGCCAGCTCCAGTACACGTGGCTGTACGTGATCGGCGGTCTTCTCGGTGGGCTCCTCGCCGGAGTGGTGTGGCGCTATGCCTTCCGCACCAAGGCGGCGGCGGCCGAGGCTGCCTGAACGGACTTCGGAATTCAGAGAGAGACAGTAGACGATGCCTGACACCAACGAGCGCAAGATCCCGGTCACGACCACGGACGCGGGTATCCGCGCCGCCAGTGACGAGCACTCGCTGACCATCGGACCCGATGGGCCGGTCCTGCTCCAGGACCACTACGTGATCCAGAAGATGGCCCAGTTCAACCGCGAGCGTGTCCCCGAGAGGATCGTCCACGCCAAGGGCACAGGGGCATTCGGCTACTTCGAGGCCACCCGCGGGGCGGGCGAGTGGACCAAGGCCGACTTCCTGCAGAAGGGACGGAGGACCCCGATGCTGGCCCGCTTCTCCACCGTCGCCGGAGAGCTGGGATCCGCCGACACGGTGCGCGACCCTCGTGGCTTCTCCCTCAAGTTCTACACCGAGCAGGGCAACTACGACCTGGTCGGCAACAACACGCCGGTCTTCTTCATCCGTGACGCCCAGAAGTTCTCGGACTTCATCCACTCGCAGAAGCGCCTGCCCCACGTCAACGTCCGCGACAACAACATGCAGTGGGACTTCTGGTCGCTGTCGCCGGAGACGGCGCATCAGGTCACCTGGCTGATGGGTGATCGTGGGACCCCCAGGACCATGCGCAACATGAACGGCTACAGCAGCCACACCTATCTGTGGCAGAACGCCGGCGGCGAGAAGTTCTGGGTCAAGTACCACTTCAAGACCGACCAGGGCATCGAGTGCTTCGACTTCGACAGCGCCAGGGCGATGACCGCCGAGGATCCCGACCACCACGTGCGCGACCTGCACGGGGCGATCGCCCGGGGCGACAGTCCGTCGTGGACGCTGCACATGCAGATCATGCCCTTCGCGGAGGCGGCGGACTACCGCTTCAACCCCTTCGACCTGACCAAGGTGTGGCCCCACCGCGACTACCCGCTCGTCGAGGTCGGGCGGATGGTGCTCGATCGGAACCCCGACAACTACTTCGCGCAGATCGAGCAGGCGGCGTTCGAGCCGGCGAACATGGTGCCGGGCATCGGTCCGAGCCCGGACAAGATGCTGCTGGGACGCATGTTCTCCTATCCGGACGCCCATCGCTACCGGATCGGAACCAACTACCTGCAGCTGCCGGTGAACGCTCCGCGGGCCGAGGTGCACAGCTACAACAAGGACGGCAGCATGCGGTATCGCCACAATGGAGACCGGCCCATGTATGCGCCGAACTCCTATGGAGGGCCGAAGGCGGACCCGCAGTACGAGATGCCCACCTGGAGCGCCAGCGGTGAGATGGTCCGCTCCGCCTACACCAAGCGCCGCGACGACGACGACTTCGGTCAGGCGGGGACCCTGTACCGCAAGGTCCTCGACGATGCCGCCCAGTCGCGTCTGGCGTACAACATCACACAGCACCTCAAGGGCTGCGAGCCCCCTGTCCTCGGTCGCGCCATCGAGTACTGGACCAACGTCGACCGTGGTCTCGGCGCTCGTGTCGCAACCATGACGGGCGTCGCCGCAGCGGAGGGTGTGGCCGTCTGATCGCGAGTCCCTGGACGCTCCGCTGATCGACGCGCGAGGTCGCCGTCCACCGGGACGGCGGCCTCGTTCGATTTTGCATGGGCATTGGGGAGGCCCGCGCCGCCCACGATGCCCCCGGGGGGACGGACTGGGGACCAGACTGTGGGGCTCACGGATGCAATCACCTCGCCGCGATTGCGACCATGGTTCTGCATTCACAGCCGACCGGAGTCCGTCAGACAAGCGAGGTGCCGACCGTGACCAGTATCGCCGCAGCGGGATGTCCCAGCACCGTCCGCGGACCCTCGATCGCTCGGGCCACGGCGGACCACTCCCGGCGCCGGAGCGCGTGGCTCACCGGGCGGCGCCTCGAGACGGCACGGCGGCGTCCCCTCCTCGCCGTCGACGCCCTCGTCGAGACCGTCGAGGAGATCAACCTCTCCGGCCGCGGCCGTCAGCACGACCCGTTGATCCCCCATCGCCTCCGCCGGCTCGAGACCGAGATCGGCCGCTCGGCGCCCGAGGCGGTGCACCGTGCGCGGAACGCGCACCAGCTGCACGCTGCGCTGATGGACTGGCAGGAGGAGCTCCTCGACGAAGCATGCCCCGCCCGCGAGTTCCGTGGTGCGGTCGACGAGGTGCTGATGGAGGAGTTGGTGGACTGGGCCCGCGGAGAACACTCGGCCTGAGCGCCGGGACAGTGAGCGGGAAACGCACGTCACAAACCAAGGGAGAACCCGTGTATTACATCGGTGTGGACATCGGTGGCACCTTCACCGACTGTGTATTGGTCGATTCCGGGGGCAGGCATGTCACCGCGAAGGCGCTGTCGACGAGGACGGATCCCGTCGAGGGCGTTCGCGTGGCGCTGACCCGGCTCGGCGAGCAGATCTGCAGCGACCTGCCGACGATGCTGGCGAGCACGTCGCGGTTCAGCCACGGCACGACCATCGGCACCAACGCCGTGCTGGAGCGGCGGGGCGCTCGCGTCGGCCTGATCACGACAGCCGGGCACGGGGACGCACTGGCGATGATGCGCGGCCGGGGCCGCGTCGCGGGGCGGCCGATCGAGGAGGTGTTCCAGGTGCACGGCACGTCCCTGCCGGCGCCGCTGATCGTGCCCGGCGCCATCCTGGAGCTGCACGAACGGGTGGATCGCACCGGCACGGTGGTGGTGGCGCTCGACCCGGAGCGCGCTCGCGAGGAGATCCGCGGGTTCGTGCGGCGTCACCAGCTGGACGCGGTGGCGGTCACGCTGCTGTGGTCGTTCGTCAACCCGGTGCACGAGCGGCTGATCGCCGACCTGCTGACCGACGTGGCCCCCGAGACGTACGTCTCGCAGTCCGTGGACGTGTCGCCGCGGCTGGGGGAGTTCGAACGCATGGTCGCCACCGTGATCAACGGCTACGTCGGCCCCGCCTGCGGCCGCTACCTGGGCGACCTGGCCGATTCGCTGCACCGAGACGGGCTGGAGACGCCGTTGCTGGTCATGCAGTCCAACGGCGGAGTCCTGCCCGCCGCCGCGGCGGCGGCGACCTCGCTGGGCACGATCGACTCGGGCCCGGCCGGCGGCCTGACCGGTGTCGCGTCGTTGGCACGCGCCTACGGGCACGAGCGGGTGGTCGCCACCGACATGGGCGGGACCTCGTTCGACATCGGACTGGTCCTGGACGGCCAGCCGGTGATGGCCGAGGAGAACACCGTCGACCAGTACACCTACCGGTTGCCGCGCCTGGACGTGCGCTCGGTGGCCTGCGGCGGCGGGACCATCGCGCGGCATGATCCGGCGACCGGCGCGATCCGCGTCGGGCCGGAGAGCGCGGGCTCGGAGCCCGGACCGGCCTGCTACGGGCGCGGCGGCACCGAGCCCACGGTGACCGACGCGGACGTGGTCCTGGGCCTGATCCGGCCGAAGGCGTTCCTCGACGGGCGGATGCCCCTCGACGCCGAAGCAGCGCGCACCGCGGTGCGGGCGTTGGCGACGCGACTTGACTTGTCGCTGGAGGAGACGGCGGCGGGCATTGTGCACGTGAACAACATGCGGGCGGCCACGCTGATCCGCCAGCAGACCATCGAGCGTGGCCAGGACCCTCGGGACTTCGTGCTCTACGCCTACGGCGGTGCGGGCCCGGTGCACGCGTTCGGGTTCGCGGCGGAGATCGGTGTGCAGGACGTGATCGTGCCGCTCGGGAACGGTGCGTCCACACTGTCCGCCTACGGCATCGCCTCCGGTGATGTGGTGCGCTACGTCGAGTTCGAGAGGAGCATCCTGGCGCCCTTCGACGGTGACGCGCTGCTCGTGGCCGTGCGGGAGGCCGCCGAGGCCGCGCGGGCGGCGATGGTCGACGCCGGCATCGATGGCAGGGCCGAGGTCTCGGTGGTGGCGCTGATGCGGTTCCAGGAGCAGCTGGTCAACAGCCTGGAGATCCCGCTGCCACCGCCCGTGGGCCCGGACACCGGCCGGGAGCTGCTGGAGCGGTTCAACGCCGAGTACCAGCGCCGCTACGGCGCGGGCGGGACCGGCCTGTTCGGTGTGGCCGAGGTGTACGCGCTGCGCGCCAGGGCCGCCCTCGCCTCGTCTGTCCCGCCCGTGGCTGGCACGTCCGGATCGGGGCGCGGCAATGGCACGGCCGCCGACACCACCGAGGTGTACTGGCCGGCGCAGCGCCGGTGGCTGACGACCCAGGTGTTCGACGGGCCCGCATTCGCCGAGGCGGGACAGGTGCGGGGGCCGGCACTGGTCGAGCTCGCCCACACCACGATCGCCGTCCCGCCGCAGGCCACCCTGTCCACCGGGGCACGGGGAGAGATCACGCTTCGCCTGGTCACCACGGCGGCCGCTTCGACCGTGCCGATCCTGGAGGGAACACGATGACCGCCACGACCGAGATCGTCTGGGATGGTGTCCAGCGGGGGTACATCCCCGGCGAGCGGCTCGACATCTCCCCGAACCTGGCCCTGCACGAGCGCGTGACCGACACCGTCGACCCGGTCACCTTCGAGGTGATCCGGTACTCGCTGCTGAACACCAACCTCGAGCACGGGCGCACCCTGCAGCGGCTGTGCGTCTCGCCGATCACGATGCTGACGCGGGACTTCCAGCCCTCGATCACGCTGCAGAACGGCGATCTGGTATTCCTGGGGCCATACCTGCAGTACTTCTCCAACTGCCAGTCGCTGACCATCAAGTGGATCCTGGAGAACCGCAGCGAGAATCCGGGGATCGAGCCGGGGGACATGTTCCTGTCCAACGATCCCTATGTCGGCTCGCCGCACCAGCCCGACGCCGTGGTGGCCGCCCCGGTGTTCGTGGGCGACGAGCTGTTCTGCTGGGTCGCCAACGTGCTCAACCACGCCGACGTCGGCGGCTGTGACGTGGGCAGCTTCTGCACCCGTGCGGAGGACATGTTCACTGATCCGCCGGCGCTGCCCCCGATCAGGATCGTCAGCAGGGGACGGGTGCAGGCCGATGTGGAGCAGCTGTTCCTGCGCCAGTCGCGGCTGCCGAACAACGTGCACATGGACCTGCGGGCGGCGATCTCGGCGAACTCGGTGGCGGCGGAGAGGATCACCGCGCTGATCGACCGGTACGGTGCCGACGTGGTCAAGACGGTGATGACCCGGGTGCTGGACGCCGGTGAGCAGACCTTCGTGGAGCGGTTGCGGCAGGTCCCCGACGGGGAGTGGTCGCACCGCATCTTCGCCGAGGGCAAGGGACTCGGGGACGACGGCGTCTACGCCTACCAGCTGACGGTGCGCAAGGAGGGCGATCGGCTGTTCGTCGACAACGCGGGCACCGATCCGCAGGCCGGTTCGATCAACGTCGCGTACTCGGGCCTGCTCGGCGCGTTCATGTGCGCGCTCACCGCCTCGATGACCGCCGACCTCGGCGGCGCCTACGGTGGCGTCTCCCGGCGGGTCACCTTCGACCCGGTGCCCGGCACGCTGTCCTGCGCGGATTTCCCGGCCGCGGTCAGCCCGGCCGGGGCCTACACGATGGAGACGCTGATCAGCCTCTCCGGCGCGGTCATCGCGAAGATGCTGTCCTGCGCCTCGCCGGAGCTGCAGCGGCTCGCGATCGGACCGGCCAACCCCGCCTTCTACGCGACCATCACCGGCGGTGTGCAGGACGGGCGGCCGTTCATCGCACCGAACGTCGACAACATGATCGGCGGGCTGAGCGCCACCCCGCACAGCGACGGCGTGGACTTCGGCGGCCACTTCTGGATCCCGGAGGGCATCGCGGGCAACGTCGAGGAGCTGGAGCTGCTGTGGCCGATGCTGTTCCTGTACCGGCGCGCGATGCCGGTGCGGGCCGACGGCGCGGGCCGGTACCGCGGCGGGCGCGGCTTCGTGGAGGCGACCATTCCCTGGTCGGTTCCGGGCCTTGCGGCCGCGCTGTACATCGACGAGTCCTTCCCCCGCCTGGTGGGGCCGTTCGGCGGCAATCCGGGCACGGTGGGCCGTTTCCGGCTCAAGCACGGCAGCGATGTGCTCGACCGCCTCGGCCGCGGCGAGGTGCCGCAGGATTTCGACGCGTTGACCGGCGAGCTCGAACCGGTGCAGGCCAAGGGGCCGATGCTGATGGTCGGTGCGGCGGACGTGTGGGAGTGGACCGGCGCCAACGGCGTGGGCTACGGGGATCCACTCACCCGCGATCCCGCCGCGGTGCTGCGCACCATGCGGGCCGGCGGCCTGGACCCGGCGACCGCACGCCGAGTCCATGGCGTGGTGCTGACCTCCGATGGCGACGCCGTGGACGAATCAGCGACCGAGGCGGTGCGGACGGCGGCGCTGGCCGAGCGGCTGGAGGCGGCGACCGCACCCAGCCGGGAGGTGCCGACCGTGGCGCCGGGGACACCCATCCGGCCGATCGGTGGCGAGCTCGGCGTGGTCGAGCGCGACGGCCTGCCCACGCTGTTCGTGTCGGTGACCGGTCGCGCCGTGTTGGGACCGGTCACGGGGAACTTCAAGGAGCACTGTGCCGTGCTCGAGCGGCCGACGAGCGAGATCGGCCCCGAGTACGTCTCCCCGGCGGGCCGGGCCGGTGAGCGGATGCGCTACCGCGAGTTTCTGTGCCCGGTCACCGGGCTGCGGATCGACTCGGAGATCGTGCGTCCCGGCGACGACATGCTGCACGGCGTGCGGCTGGCGGTGACCCCATAGCGCAACTCGGCTGCAACAGCCGACGAACATCCGAAGCTCACACAAGGTGACCTCATGACCACTGCATCTCGATCTGTCGCCATTCCCGACACCCAGCTCGTACGCGAGACGACCGAGCTGATCCGCAGCGTCGAGCCGGATCTCCTCTACTACCACTCGCTCCGCGTGTTCGCCTTCGGGACGCTCCAGGGTGATCGCCTCGGCCTGGAATACGACCCTGAGCTGCTCTTCATCGGCGCGATGTTCCACGACATCGGCCTCGTGGAAGGGCACCGCAGCGCCCACGACCGGTTCGAGGTCGACGGCGCCAACGCCGCCCGCGACTTCCTGCGCAGCCACGG
>JAQBPH010000037.1:0-19973 GCA_028287625.1 Chloroflexota bacterium
TGAACTAGGAGCGGGGCTTCTGCGCGGTCGCCGACGACGCCGACTGCCCCGACGCCTACCGGGTGAACCGCTACGAGCGCGGGCGCAGCGACGACGCCACCGCCGAGGAGGCGCTGCGCGGGTTCGAGCGCTTCCCGACCTGGATGTGGCGCAACACCGTGGTGGTCGACTTCGTCGGCTGGCTGCGGGAGCGCAACGACCGCGCCGGTGACGAGCGAGCCGGTGCGGGCTTCTACGGGCTCGACCTGTACGGTCTCTTCCGCGCCATCCACGAGATCATCGCCTACCTGGAGACCGTCGACCCCGCCGCCGCAGAGCGTGCGCGAGGACGCTTCTCCTGCTTCGACCACTACGGCGGCGAGGGCCAGACGTACGGCCTGGCGGCGGCGTTCGGCGCCGGCGAGTCCTGCGAGCGCCAGGTGGTCGACCAGCTCGTCGACCTGCGCCGGCACGCCCACGAGTACGCGCGGCGCGACGGCCTGCTCGCCGAGGACGAGGTCTTCAACGCCGAGCAGAACGCGCGCACCATCCTCGCCGCCGAGGAGTACTACCGCACCATGTTCGGCGGCCAGGTCCGGTCCTGGAACCTCCGTGACCGGCACATGACCGACACCCTCGACGCGCTCGCCGGACACCTCACCCGGCAGCGGGGGACACCGGCGCGGGTGGTGGTGTGGGCGCACAACTCCCACGTCGGAGATGCCCGCGCCACCGAGCGAGGACCGGTGGGCGAGGTCACCGTCGGGCAGCTGGTCCGCGAGCGTCACCGCGGGGACTCGCTCCTCTGCGGCTTCACCACCCACGCCGGGACGGTCACCGCCGCCGACGACTGGGGGCGGCCGGCGGAGCGGAAGCGGGTGCGCCCGGCGCTCCCCGGCAGCGTCGAGGAGCTCTTCCACGAGGTGGGCGAGGCGGCGTTCATGGTCGCCCCGCGGCGGGCGCCGCGGGCCGCCGAGACGCTCGGCGTCCCCCGGCTCGAGCGCGCGATCGGCGTCATCTACCGGCCGGACACCGAGCGCGAGAGCCACTACTTCCGGGCGCGCGTCGCCGACCAGTTCGACGCGGTGATCCACATCGACGAGACCCGCGCCCTGGAGCCGCTGGAGCGCACCGCCGGGTGGGTGCGCGGCGAGGTGCCGGAGACCTATCCCGCCGCAGTGTGACCATCGCCGTCTTCGGAGCGCCGCTCCCTCACGGAGGGACTCCGTCGAGCCGCTGGCTACTGGTACGTCAGTGCGAGTCGGCTAGTTGAGGACGCCGACTCGGTCCGCAAGCTCCCGCAGTCCCGGCGTGGCCGACCGGCCCTCCCTGCTCGGAGCGCCTCGCTCGCGTCGCCCAGCTCGGCGGCAACGGCGACCGATGCAAGGGCGACGTCGACGGTGGCGAACAGGTCGCTGCCCTCGCCCACCTGAGCAGCCGCCTCTGCAGCACGCCCGAGCAGTTGGTGGGCCGTTGCCCTGTCGTTGCTCACAGCGGCCGTCTTCGCACCGTCGAGGAGGAAGGCGCCCAACAGGGAGATGGGTGTGGGTGCCCACCAGGGCAGGAGTCCGCGAGAGACCGGGCCGGCCGTCCTCAGACCGCGTCGATGCGGAAGACGGGATGGTCGGGGGCGATGCGGCGCAGCTCGGCATCGGGCGCGTCGGGGCCGACGCCGCCGAAGAAGACCCCGACCTCGGCCTTCCACCTGCGGAGGTACGCGCGCAGGATCGGCGGCCTGGCGTCGTCGTCCACCTCGACGGCCCGGAAGGGCTCGGTCCGCCGGCCCAGCCGCAGCTCCCCCTCCCCCGCCACCCGGAGGTTGCGCACCCACTGCGTGTGCCCGCGCGGCGCCACCAGGTAGCGGACGCCGTCGAGGACGAGGAGGTTGACGGGCGTCGTCCGGACCTCGCCGCTGCTGCGCCCGCGGACGGCGAGGATCCGGGTGCCGTACACGCTCAGCCCGCTGCGGGTGATGACGCCGACCAGGGGGTTGAAGACGTGGTTCGTGAACCATCCGGGCTTCTTGAACGTGGCCATGCGCCCATTGTGGAGCGCGTCCGCACCGTCGGGGAGACGGCGCTCCGGCGACGGCGGCGAGGTCTCGGGCATCTGCGGATGCTCGAGGAAGAAACGGACCATCTCGCGGCTCGCATCGGGTCCGAGCGGGTCGGTGAACGAACCGGCGGGGCTTCCTCCCGACCAGGCGTGGCCCGCGCCGTGGATCAGCCAGCACTCGGCGGCGACATCACCACCGGCTCCGCTGTAGACGAGACGTGTGAACTCCCGTCCGCGGGGGACCTGCCCGCGACTGCTGGTCTCCGACAGGCCACCCCGGGGCCGGACCTCGTCGAGCACCCGCTGCGCATTGCTCGGGTTCACCGTGGTGTCGCGATCGCCGTGGAACACGATCGTCGGGAGCGAGGGCCTCTCGACGAGGTCCTCCGGCGGTGGTCCCTTCGGTCCGCCCCGCCGCATCGCGGCGAACGCGGTGCGAAGGTCGTGTGCCGCGCCGGTGGCCACCCCCGAATGGACACCGACGGCGGCATACAGGTCCGGATACGTTGCGGCCATGATCGCCGCCATCGCGCCGCCGGCGGACATGCCGGCAACGTAGACGCGGCGCTGGTCCACCCGGTGACGGGTCATCACGTCCTGTGTGATTCCGGCGATGATCGAAGGCTCACCCCCGCCGCGCCGCTGGTGTGCCGGCACGAACCAGTTCCAGCACCTCGACACGTTGGCGGCCATGTCCTGTCGTGGGTACGCCACCAGGAACGTGCCCTCCTCGGCGAGCTCGTTGAGCCGGGTCCCGGCGGCGGCCGTGTCGGGATCCTGGGTGCAGCCATGGAGCATGACGACGAGCGGCACCGCCTGCCCCGCACACCCGCTCGGGACGTAGAGCTTGTACGCGCGGGATCCTGCCTCGTTCGAGTAGGAGCACTCGATGAAGCGCCCGCGGGCCGGCGTGTCGACCTGCCCTGTGCTCCCCGGCGAGGCCGGGGCGGAGCCGGGCCGGCCAGGAGAGCCCTGGACGAACCCCTGGAGCGCCTCGGGTGCCCAGAGGGAGGGCCAGGACTGCATCGGGGCCGGGGGTCGAGACCCCTTCACCGTGTCCTGAACGGTCTCGCCCGGGCTCTCGGAGGGGACGGGCCATGTCCCCGCGATGGCGAGAGCGCGTCGAATCGTTTCGGTGGCCTCGGCAGGGCTGCCCGCGATGGTCAGGCGAAGCGCGTCGTTCATGTGGCGGCGCATCTGGTTGTTGATGGCGTCATCTCCGGTGCACGCGGTGGTTCCGGTGGCGTGGTCGCGTGATCGAACAGACGGACGAACGGCATCCTCTCCCCGGGTTACGGTGACCGGATCCGGCCTGCGAGCGCCGCCCTGACCGCGGGCCGCGCACGCAGCGCGCCGAGAACGACCACGGATTCGATCGTGGCGAGTGCCAGCTCGGGCGACACATCGTCGGCGATGCTCGCCAGGCCGAGCACGTTGACCTGCACGGTCTCACCGGCGGCGCGCAGCGCCTCCAGGTCCCGCCGCGTGTAATGCTGTACGCCGAGGGTCAGCGTCTTCCGTGCGACCGAGCGTCGCACCGTCTCGGCATGAGTCGCCAGCTGAGTCCGGATCGCGGTACGGATGAGGTCGGTGCGGTTGGAGTAGAAGCCCTCCAGAACCAGCAGATCGATCTGCCCCAGATCCACGGGGCCGAGGTTGATCGTGATCTTCTCCGTCTCGCCCACGGCTACCATCCGATCACCATCCACACGGATGGTGAATGGATGGCGTCCGGCTGTCAAGGGGGTGGTGCCACTCCCAGCGGTGCGCCGCGGCAGGCGCGGCGTCGCCCGCGAGCTCGATGTCCTCGGGCGTCGACCACGGAACTCACAGATCGCACGCCCGTCGGCGGGGCTGCGATCGGTGGCGCCTCAGGAGGCGCCGGCGGCCAGCAGCGCACCCGCCCACTCCGGCCACAGACCATCCTCGCCGGCGGGCAGCGCGGACCGGAGCAGTGCGAGCACCTCGGTCGCGCATCGGGGACGGCCACCCGGATCGGGCGTCATCAGGGTCGTGATCACCCGGTCGAGCGCCGGCGGGATCCTCGGTCGCAGCTCACGAGGCGGTCGTGGTCGCGCCGTCAGCTGCGGATAGGTGCGAGCGCTCGCCGTGAAGGGCCGGACACCCGTGCAGACCTCGTAGAGGAGCGCCCCGAGGGCGAAGATGTCCATCTGCGGGTTGGCGGGGCGCATCCGGCACTGCTCCGGCGCCATCCACGGCACCGAGCCCTCCGGGCGCCTCTGCCAGCGGGGAACCGCCGTCCCGATCGGCTTGGCGAGGTCGAGGTCGAGGATGACGGCCCGCCCGTCGCGGAGCACGACGTTGTGCGGCTTGAGATCGAGATGGACGACGCCGCGGCCGTGCATGTGATGGAGCCCGCTGGCGATCTGCATCGCGAGGCGGATGGCGTCGGCGGGCGCCAGCGCGCCCTCGTCCTCCAGCATCTGCGCGAGGGTGGGCCCCTCGACGTACTCCTTCACCAAGTGAGGGACCGTGTCGTGGTGCCGGTCCTCGAGCAGGCGCTCGATCGCGGGATGGCGGAGCGCGGCAAGGGTCGCCGCCTCCCGGGCCAGCCCCGACGCGCTCTCCGGCCTGCCGAGCAGGTTCTCCAGGGGCAGCTTCACGGCCACCGGCGCCCAGAGCTCGGTGCTCCAGGCCAGCCAGGTCTCGCAGCGCGTGCCGCCGCCGAGCGGCTCCCATGCGAGGAGGCCCGGGAGCATCTCCTCGCCGGGGGAGAACCGCTCGCGCGAGTCGTCGTCGTTCGTCACCGTGAGGATCGCGTGCACCTCGTGTGCTGGCCGGGTGGGGAGCGGCGTGTCGGCCTTTCGGTCAGGCGGCCAGGTGCTGACGCGGAGGACGTGCGCGTGGGGAGTCCTGGCGGCAGGTCACGCGCAGGCTCGCGCGGCCACCAGCGCGGCGTCCCCGGACAGCGCGTCGGCCTGGATCTGCCGGCACAGCCTGGCCTGCTGAGCACTCGACGCCCGGAGCAGGATCAGCGCGCGGACGTGCTTCTCGGTGAGCCCGTGGGTCGCGACCGTCTCCTGGATCTGCACCGGCAGCCGGGTCACGTTCAGCAGGTTGTGGATGTGCCGCCGGGAGATGCCGATGACACGTGCGACCTCCTCCCAGGACGCGGAGCCGAGACCTGCGCGGAGACGGTGCAGGACGCCGGCTCGCTGCACCGGATCGAGAGTGTCGCGCCGAAGCTCCTCGATCAGCGGGAGGATGCACGCTCCGTCGAGGCGGACCCATCGCAGCGTGGACTGCGTCGTGTCGTCGACGCCGAGACGGCGGCGCATGTGCTCGAGCGCAGCCCGCTGGAGGCGGGACACCTGCGCCTGCGAGATGTGCAGCCGCCTCGCCACCTCGTGCTGCGAGAGCTCGTCGACGAAGCGCAGGCACATGACCCGGCGCTCACGCGGGCTGAGATGGGTCATCGCATGCTCGACGAGCATCCGCATCTCGATCCGTGCCAGGTTCTCGTCCTCCCGGCCGAGACGGTCGGCGAGAACGAGCCCGCCGTCGCCGTCGAGGCAGCCTGCCGAGGTGTCGAGGGACACGGCGCGCCGGGCCGGAGAGACCTCGAGGGCGGCGACGACCTCGCCGGCGTCGCGGTCGATACGGCTCGCGATCTGTGCCGCCGACGGGGACGTCCCGAGCTCCTGGGCGAGCTCGTCCCCGGCCCGCATCGCCCTCAGGTAGACCTCCTGCAGCCTCCGCGGGACGCGCACGGACCACGAGGCGTCGCGAAAGTGGCGTCGGATCTCGCCCGTGATCGTCGGGACCGCGAAGCTGGCGAACTCCCCCTCGCGTGACGGGTCGAAGCGGTCGATGGCCTTGACGAGCCCCAGGAAGCCGACCTGCTGAAGGTCCTCGACCGGCTCGCCCCGGTTGGCGAAACGCCTGGCGATCACGTGGACGAGGCCGGCGTTCAGCGCCACCAGCCGGTCTCGCGCCGCCTCGTCGCGATGCGCGGCGTACTCGCCGAGCAGGCGGCGGACCTCCATACGCCTGCCGTCGCCGCCGGTCGGCAGCTCACAGTCGCTCTGGATGTCCGGGTGCTGGGCACCGACCATGGGTCTCGCTCTCAGACAGGCTGCCGGGGGAGTCCCATGATGTGGTCGTCCAGGCCGGCTGTCTGCGCGGCCAGCACCCATTCCTCGGTACGGGCAGCCGAACCCACGCCATTGGTGCTAGCTGCAATGCGTCGGCGGAGCGGCCGACCAGGTGCGGCGGCGAGGCACCCGTCGACCGCGCTGCGGTCAGCGCCGATGCCCCGCCGCGCCCGTCCTCAGCGGCGGCCTCGCCAGTAGAAGCCGCCACCGCCGAAGAGGAGCAGGAGCACGATGATGATCAGCAGCAGTTCCACAGCCCTCTCTCCATGTAGTGCGGTCCGGCACCGTGTGCCACGAACCAACATGATAGCAGGCCTGCATCATCTCCTGATATCAGATCTACCCATCAGCACGCCGGAGCACCCTCACCCTCGACGCAAATCCTACAGTTTTGATACAATGGCAGTACTGGGGCAGGTCGGTGGATTCGGCCGCTTCACAGCGCTCAGGAAAGACCCGACCCACCCCATCTGCACCGACCTGCCGGACAGGCACGCGGTGCACACCGTGCGGCGCACGCGACGGATACGCGTCTGGCTGCCGCAGACATCGTCGCATCCCAACGCGAGGACGGCGGCTCGACTGTTGTCGTCGTATCCCCCTGAGCCGAACATGCGCGCCCACAATCGAGGAGAACACATGGTCAGACGCGACGCGACCCAGCCGCGGACCCTCAGCCAGGTGGCCGGTGCCCCGGGTGTCCGGGATGTATAGATTCGGAGAGCGACGTGGCCGCCGCCTCGGCAGCGCGGTCGGAATCGCCGGCCTGGTGGCCGTCGGCATCGGAGCCGGCACCCTGCACGCCCAGGCCGCCGCCGTGGGCACCACCACCACGCTCACGTCCTCGAGCAATCCCGCGTCCTCGGGCGTGCCGGTGACCCTCACCGCGACCGTCGTTCCCGCCTCCGGCACCACGATGCCGGCCGGCACCGTGCAGTTCATGGACGGCACGACGGCCGTGGGGACTCCCCAGACGGTGATCGCGGGCACGCCCACCTCCAACGGGACTGCCTCCGTCACCGACACCTTCACCAAGGCGGGCAGCGGCAGGCACGGCCTCACCGCCACCTTCACTCCCACCGCTTCGGCCACCACGACCTCGTCGGGCACCCTTCCCCAGGACGTCATGGGGACCAACGCCAGCTTCGTCGAGGCCGCCTACGCCACCATGCTGGGCCACCCCGCCGACACGGTCGGAGGCAACTACTGGATCGACCAGCTCACCAATCACGCGGTCCCGCGCTCCATGCTCGCGATGGCTCTGGCCTCGTTGCCCGAGTACAGGACCAATGTGATCAGCGGGAACGGCCAGTCGAGCAACGACTTCTACGACCTCTACCTGCACCGCCAGTTCGACAGCGCCGGGGCCAGCTACTGGACCGGCCAGATGGCCGGGTCGGGTGGCATGACCTTCGAGCAGGTCCGCCTCCGCTTCGCCGGCTCGCCTGAGTTCTTCAGCAGCCCGCTCGTGGGCAACAACGACCAGCCGACCGCCATCGAGCTCCTCTACCAGGACCTCCTTGGCCGGCACTCGGACACCGCCGGCATGACCTACTGGACGGGTCACTTCAGCGCCAGCACCATCGCGGCTCAGTTCCTCTTCAGCCCGGAGGGACGCGCGTACCTGGTGGACACCGTCTACCAGCAGATCCTGGTCCGGCCCGCCGACTCGCCCGGCAAGACCTACTGGTCGAACCTCCTCCTCAGCGGCGCCAGCGATGAGAACATCATCGCCTCCATCCTCAGCTCCGACGAGTACCTCGCCGGCCACTGACCCCGGTCACCGGCGCTGACGAGGGGGCGGCACCCGACGGGGTGCCGCCCCCTCTCCGTCTGCGCGGGCCGAGCGGTGGGTCCTCGCGCCCCCCGGGGCCCGGTGGGTCACAATCGGGCCATGGACATCGACTTCTGGTTCGACCCCGCCTGCCCGTTCTGCTGGCGCACGTCCCGCTGGCTCCTCGCCGTCGCGCCCCACCGTGACGCCACCGTCCACTGGCGCAGCATCAGCCTGCTCGAGAAGAACGGCGGCGCCGACAGGGTCCCTGAGCAGTACCGCGCGCGGGTCGTCGCGACGCATCGCATGCTGCGCGTCGTCGAGCGGCTGCGCGCGCAGGGCGAGAACGAGCTGATCGAGCGCTTCTACACCGAGGTCGGCACCCGGATCCACCACGACCAGGTCGACGCGCAGGACGTCGACGTCGCCGGCATCCTCAGCGCTCTGGGCGCGGACCCGTCGGTCGCCGCCGCGCTCGACGACGAGGCGCTCGACGACGCCATCCGGGCGTCGATGGCCGAGGCCCTGAGCAAGACTGGAGAGGACGTCGGCACGCCACTGGTCGGTATCGGCGGCCGCGTCCTCTTCGGGCCGGTGGTCGCTCCGGTGCCCACCGGCGAGGAGGCGCTCGAGCTCTTCGACGCCTGGCACACCATGGTGGGCCTGAGCAGCTTCTGGGAGCTCAAGCGAGGCCGCGAGGGCGTCGACATGACACCACCCCCGCGCCCGGACACGGTCGTCGCGGAGGGTCCCCCACACGCCGCGCTTTTCGATGCCGGCGACATCGGGTAGGACGCGGGCGCACGGCGGTGAGGCCCAGAGCTTCCGACTGGACGAGTTCCTGCACCGGGTCGCGGAGCGCGAGGGAGTGCCGGAGACGACGGCGGAGCGCCACGCGCGCGCCGTGTTCGCGGCGCTCGGGGAGGTCCTCAGTCCGGATGAGCTCGATGACCTGGCCGCCGAGCTCCCCAAGGACTTCCAGCCCCTGCTCCAGGCGGCCGAGTCGCGGTCGGAGTCCGCACCGTCGCGTTCACCCCGGGTGCTTCCATACGAGGAGTTCCTGGACAGGGTCGGCCGTCGGGCCGGGCTCGACCGCGAGCACGCCCGACGGGCTGCGGAAGCCGTCCTCGAGGCGCTCGCCGACCGGATCTCCGGTGGCGAGGTCGACGACCTGGCCGGCCGGCTGCCCGCGGAGCTGCGACCAGCGCTGGAGCGAGGCAACGCCCAGAGCAGGGGGGCTGCACGTCGACTGTCGCTGTCCGAATTCCTGAGGGGGGTCGCGGAGCGCGAGGGAGTGACCCCGGAACAGGCACGCGAGCACGCCCGCGCCGTGTTCGCCACCCTGCGCGAAGCGATCGGTGAGGAGGAGTTCGCCGACGTCACCGCCCAGGTGCCGGACGAGTACACAGCAGTGCTGGCGCGCCCGTGAACCGCTGACGGCGCTCCGCTGCGAACCCGGTTCCCGCCGCGGTCTACGTGGCCGGCCGGGTGAGGTGGGTGGCGCCGGGGACCACGGCCAGACGGCTCTCCCGGCGCAGCTGCGACAGCGCCTCCCGGGAAGGGTGATGACCGCCGAGGGTCACCTGCCCGACGGGGACCAGGATCTCCTCGTCGCGCGCGAGCGCGGGTTCCGGTGTGAGAGTCATGGGCGCTTGCTCGTGCGCGGATTGAGTGGGTTCGGACGCTGTGGACGAGGTTCCGTATACCCCGTTGGACGACCGCCGGAACCACATCCACCATCGAGGCGCGTTCACTGACAACATCGTCAGGCGCCCGGGGGAGCTCAGTCCCACCCTGGCATACTGACTCCATGGTCAGTGCACGACAGTCTGCCGCATGTCGATGACGAGCAGCGTCCTCCGCTGTCCCTTTGCGTCCGAGGTGCTGGACTCCCGCCTCGTGCGCCGCTGCCCGCGCTTTCGGCCCGCCGAGTTGACATTCGAGCTGACTGCGCGGGGCGGCTTCTCGTCGGGGTCGACGACGATGACGGGATGCTCGTGCGGGTACCTCGGGCTGCAGCCCAGCTCCTTCGACCTCGGGTTCGTGAGCGCCTGCACCCATCCGGACGGTCCGCCCTCGGTGGCGACCGTCGAGGTGGTGGGTCGGAGCACGGCGCCGGCAGCGGCGCCATTCCCGTCCCACGGCGATGCGCGCATCGGCGTCGTCATCGCAACCCGCAACCGCCGGGACGAGCTGCTCCAGGCGGTCGATCGGCTGCTCGGGTTTGGCGGCGCCCGCGAGCTGGTGGTCGTCGACAACGCGTCGGACGACGGGACGGCCGACCTGGTCCGGCGCCGCCATCCCGACGTCAGGCTGATACGCCTCGAGCAGAATGCCGGAGCCCACGGCCGGAGCGTCGGGGTGGCCGTTCTCGACACGACGTACGTCGCCTTCTCGGACGACGACTCCTGGTGGGCGCCCGGCGCACTTCGACGGGCCGCCGACGTTCTCGACGCCCATCCTCGCCTCGGGCTGATCGCCGGTCGGGTCATCGTCGAGCCGGAGGGCGGGGTCGATCCCACCTGCGTGGAGATGGCGACGAGCCCGCTGGAGGCGGCCTCCGACCTGCCTGGACCGTCGGTGCTCGGCTTCCTCGCCTGCGGCGCGGTGGTCCGCCGCCAGGCCTTCGTCGAGTGCGGCGGTTTTCACGCACGCTTCGGGACCGGCGGAGAGGAGGAGCTGCTCGCCATCGACCTCGCAGAGGCCGGGTGGGGACTGGCCTACCTGGACGACGTCGTCGCTCATCACCGGCCGTCGCGCTTCCGTGACGCGGCGGAACGCCGGCGCCGTCTCGCCCGCAACCGCGTCCTGGTCGGATGGCTGCGGCGCCCGGTCGGACTGGCCGTCCGGCGCACCGTGGACGCGCTGCGGAGCACCGAGATCGCGCAGCTGCCGCGCCTCCTGCCGGGCGCACTGGCGGCTGTTCCCTGGCTGCTCCGCGAGAGGAGGCGCGTCGGGAACTCCGTGGAGGCGGGACTGCGACGGCTCGAGGACGGCGGCGGCTGCCGCGCCGGAGCCGCTGATGCGCAGTGAGCCGCCCGCCGCAGCGTCCCGCGACGAGCCACGCATCAGCGCCGTGGTGCTCACCTACAACTGTGCGGACTGGGTCGCACGGACGCTCGACCATCACCTGGAGCTCGACGGCGCCCCGCCGCTGATCGTCGTGGACAACGCGTCCACCGATGGGACGGTCGACGTGGTCCGCCGGTATCCGGGCGTCGACCTCGTGAGCCTGCCTCGCAACATCGGTGCTGCCGCGCGCAACATCGGAGCCCTGCACGCACGCACTCCCTACGTCGCCTTCGGCGACGACGACACGTGGTACGAACCCGACGCGCTGAGCCGGATGGCGGACCTCTTCGACGAGCACCCCCGGCTGGCGGTGGTCACCGCACGAATCCTGGTCGGTGAGGAATGCGCCGAGGACCCGATCTGCGAGGAGATGGGAGAGAGCCCGCTGGCCCCGGCGGACGGCGTCCCGGGTCACACCCTGCTCAGCTTCCTCGCCGGTGTCTCCGGCGTTCGGCGTGCGGCGTTCCTCGGAGCCGGGGGATACGATCCCCGGCTGTTCATCGGCGGTGAGGAGGAGCTGCTGGGCCTCGACCTGGTCCGTGCCGGCTGGCTGATGCGCTTCGTCCCGGAGGTGGTCGCTCATCACCATCCCAGCCAGCGCAACGCGGAGAGCATCCGGCACATCGGGCTGCGCAACACCCTGTGGTGCGCGTGGCTGCGTCGTCACTGGCCCGAGGCGATCCGGTGGACCGCCCACGCGCTGCGCCAGGCACCCAGGAGCAGGCAGACCCTCCGTGGGCTGGCCATGGCGCTGTCCGGGCTCACCTGGGTGCTGCGGGAACGACGCGTCGTCACGCCGGAGCTGGAAGCCCAGCTGCGGCTGCTCGATGTGCAGCGCATGCGGTCGGTGGCGCGCTGCTACCGGCCGCCGAACCCCCGCACCACCGCACCGGCCCGCGCGGATGCTGCGCCGGTGGTCACCAGGTGACGGAGCCGGGACACGACGGCTCCACCACCCGGCGCTGGTTGGTGACCGGCTGGTTCAGCTTTGCCGACGGCGAGATCACCGCCGGCGACCTGGCCTGCCGTGACCTCCTCTGCCTCTGGCTGGCCGAGGCGGGGATCCCCTTCGACGTGGTCATGTCACCGTACTTCGAGATGGGTGGCCTCCATCTCGACCGGGTGGACCCGGCTCGGTACACGGATCTCGTCTTCGTGTGCGGCCCTGCCCATGGCACTCAGGTCGACCGGCTGCTCACCCGTTTCGACCACTGCCGCCGCGTCGCCGTGAACGTCTCCCTGATCGGAGGGACGGCGCGGCGTTTCGACGTCGTCGTGGAGCGCGACGGAGACGGTGTCGCTCGGCCCGACCTCAGCCTGCTGCGACCTGCCGCTCCGCTCCCGCTCGTGGGCGTGACCCTCGGCCATCCTCAGGGCGAGTACGGAGACCGCGGCCAGCACCAGGTCGTCGAGGCGGCGGTCGGGCACTTCCTCAGCGACGCGCAGGTCGCCGTCGTCCCGTTCGACACCCGTCTCGACACGCGGGATGGCCTGCTGCCCTCCCATACCGACCAGGTCGAGGCGCTGATCGGCCGGCTCGACGCCGTCATCACGGCACGCATGCACGGCCTCGTGCTCGCCCTCAAGCAGGGGATCCCGGCGCTCGCCCTGGATCCGATCCTGGGCGGCGCCAAGGTCTCGGCTCAGGCGAGGGCGCTGGGCTGGCCGGCGCTCGTGCCGGTGGAGGACCTGTCCGGCGACCGGCTCGCCGCGTGTCTGCGCTGGTGCCTCGGCGACGCGGCCCGCCGCCGGGCCAGGGCCTGCCACCGCCGGGCCACGGCTGTCCTCCACGACGTGGAGCGCGACATCAGGGCGACGCTCTGCCCTCGTGGCGGCGGACAGGCCGCAGGGTAGGCGTCGCGGCCGCCACCGATTCGCTCATCGCATCGTGCCTGACCGCCGCCAGCTGGTCGATGTCCCGGGCTTCCGTGAAGCACCAATCCGCGCCGTAGCGGTCTTCCATGTCCCACAGGATCTGGGCCAGCCGGCGGAGGTCGGCCGCCACCACCGGGTGACCGCGTCCGAAGGCGACCCGGTCGATGGCCAGCGCCCGCTCGCAGCTCCGCCTCGCCGCCGTGAGCTCGCCCGCCTCGAGGAGGACCTGGCTCAGAGCGCACAGGTCCCTCGCCACCGCGAGATGAGCGGAGCCGCGAACCTCCTCGTGGATGAGCAGGGCCCGCTCCAGGCAGGCCCGCCCCTCGGCCAGCGCCCCCAGGTCGTGGTGGACACATCCGAGATGGTGCAGCAGGAGTGCGAGCTGTGCCCGGCCGGCCGCACCGTCCCCCTCCGCGATGACGACGGCCTGCTCGAGACGCGCCCGGACAGCGGGCAGATCGTCGGTCTCACGGACCAGGCGGCGGCCGGTCTCGCCATGTGTCAGGTGCGGGAGTGCTGTGCGTTCGATAGGTGGAGCATGCCGCTCGCCGGACAACTGCCGGTACACGTGATGCGACGGCGGTGCCACGCGGCGTGACGAGCTGGCGTATGAATCCTGAGTGCCATCCTCACACCGCAAGTTAATTGTCGAAGCAAGCGTTTGATTATATGAACGATGTAAGAGAATCGGGGCCGAGGGTGTGGCGGCCGGCCCGGACAAGGAGAACTGATGAATCGTCTCGTGACCACCACGGCTCCGCTGGCACTCGCCGGCGCCCTTCAGCTCGCGCTGGGCGTGGGCAGCGCCACCGCTGCCGCTCTCCCCCTCGGGATCTCGGCACCCCTCTCGACGCTGCCCGTCGTCGGCTCCGCCGGGTCACCGCTCTCTCTGGTGACCGGCCTCCTGGCGCCCAGCGCGGCCCCGACCGGGGCGTCCTCGACGACCGCCACCGGCGCCCCGTCCGGGAGGGCCATCGCCAACGGCGCCAGCCTCGGCGTCATCGACTCCTGTGTCAGCTGCACGAACGCGGTCGCCGGGTCGGGGTCGTCCCAGGCCGGTGCTCAGGCGCTTCGCCTCCTGGGACAGAACCTGTCGGCCGGCGGGGCCTCGAGCAACGGGTCGCCGAGCGGCGCGCTCCTGACGCTCCCGTCCAGCCCGCTGCTCGGCCTCGCGCTCGCCGACTGGATGACCGCGGCGCAGGCGTCCGGGCTCTCCTCCTCGTCGCACTCGCGCTCGGCGCTCGCCGATCTCGCGCTCGGCAACGGCCAGGTGGCCACCGTGGCGGTGCTCGAGGCCACCGGCAACGCGCTGTTCAGCCCCTCCTCCTCCCACGGCGACGCGGCGACCAACGGCGTCGACGCGAGCCTGCTCAACGGCGCCCTGGCGATCATCCTGCTCCACTCGGACACCTCGAGTGACGGGACCGGCACGACGTACGTCGCCTCGATCAACGGCCAGCAGCTGCTCGCGTCGCACGACGGCGGGATCCCGATCAGCCTCCCCGGCGTGGGGACCATCACCCTGCTCCAGGTCGGAGCTGCCGGTGGGCTGGCCGGCTCGGCGATCGGCACCGTGGACAACCTGCTCGGCACCTCCGGCCAGGCGGCCGGCGTGCTGACCAGCTCCAGCGCCGGCACCACGGCGGCGGCCTCCACGCCGACCGTGCCCGCGCCCGCGACGGGAGCCCCGAAGGCCGGCGTCCTGGCCGGCCCGACCACCGCTGATGCGCAGCCAGGCACTCCGCTCACCGGCGTCTCGCTCGGCGTGGGAGGGTTCGCCCTCCTCATCGGCGGGATCGGGCTCCTCGGGGGCGTCGCCCGTCGCCGCCGCCCCTCGGCGGTGGTGTAGGACCCGTTCCACGAGGGTGGGGCCGCATGTGAGCGGTCCCGCCCCGTGTCGCCGGGTGACGGCGGAGGATCGCGTCAGAAGCCGTTCCGGAACTTGCAGTACCAGAAGGTGTTGTTCGTGTAGGGGGTGTCCGTCTCGGTCACCGGCGGGTTCACGATTCCGGTGCCGGCGTTGCCTTCCAGGACGACGGTGTACACCGGGCCATCGTTGAGCGTGCTGTGAGGCAGTGGTGTTCCGCCCGGCACGTAGGTGCCGTGGTCGTGCCTGCCGGTCACCGTGGTGTCCAGGCTTCCGCCCACGAAGGTGATCCGGTTGGCCGCCGACGACCACCGTCCGCCAAACGAGCCCTGCAGTCCCTCGGCATAGGTGCCATCGGCATTGAGGGAGATGCTGCCGGCGCTGGAGGAGGACCATCCGTCTCTCGACGAGATGGAGGAGGTCATGCACGAGTAGTAGCCGATGGGGACGCGGCTGGCGTTGAACGAGACGGGCGCTGCTGTGGGGGGAGCCGTCCGGACGGGGGCACCGGTCGGGGCCGGCGTCGGCGTCGGTGTGGGCCCGCAGCCAACGATCAGAAGACCCGCGCTGATGGGGAGCAGGCAGAGAACGTTGCGCATGTGCGCTCCTTGCTTGTGTGGGCGACGTGAAGCGGCCCGCCGGACGTATGCCTGGCGGGCCGTGGGTGCACCCGAAACGGTCGTGCCGCAGCATGCACCGACTGGGTCGTTCTGAGTGATGTGGGGGAATACCCGCCCCAATCCGTCACGCCGCTGTACCGGGCGGGACCTGCGGGCCCGCGTCGGGGCCCCACCCGCCCCGGACGGCCGTGACGGCCGTGGCGGCCCTGGTCCGGCCCTGCCGACGTGATTTGCGGGGGGACGGCTACGATGGGAGCCCGGCGACGCCCCCCCATCAGCCGCCGACCTGCAGTGGAGAGAGCCGATACCACCTCCATGCCACCGCCTCGAGCTCGACGGGGCGCAGCCGGCGCCCGTGCCCGCGTGACGCGGACTCCGAGCAGATCGTGATGTTCGACTACGACTCCCGTCCGGTGACGGCTCAGGTGATCCTGGTCGGGGCACGCTCGTCGGCTGCCGCGTACGCGATCCGGGACTTCCTCACGCGCAACGGCCGGCCCTACGACTGGATCGACGTCGACCAGCGAGCCGGCATGGATCAGCTCCTCGGTCCCGGCGAGATCGACGCCTCACGGCTCCCCCTGTGCATCCTTCCCGACGGCACCAGGCTGGCGGCCGCCACCGTCGACCAGGTCGCCGCCGGTCTGGGCATGATCTCCACGCCGAAGCTGGGTGAGTACGACCTGGTGATCATCGGCGCCGGGCCCGCGGGCATGGCCGCCGCCCTGTACGCCGCCTCCGAGGGGCTGAGCACGGTGGTCGTGGAGGCCATGGCCCCGGGTGGCCAGGCGGGGACCACCTCCATGATCGAGAACTATCTGGGCTTCCCGGAGGGCATCAGCGGCGGCGAGCTGGCGACCCGAGCCGCGGTGCAGGCGCGGAAGTTCGGCGCCGAGATCCTCCTGGCGCGCCGCCTGGACCGCGTCGTGCCCGACGCCGGCGCCCACGTGGGCGAGCTGTCGGACGGAAGCCTGGTCCGGGGGCGCGCCCTGCTCGTGGCCACCGGCGTCGAGTGGCGGCGGCTCGATGCCCCCGGGCTGGACGCGCTGCTGGGTGCCGGCGTGTACTACGGAGCCGGCCCGAGCGAGGCGCAGGCCTGCCGCGGGGCCGGCGTCGTCGTGGTCGGCGGTGGCAACTCCGCTGGGCAGGCCTGCGTGCGCTTCTCGCGGTACGCCAGACGCGTCACCCTGCTGGTCCGAGGCCCGACTCTCGCCGCCTCGATGTCGCAGTACCTGATCGACAGGATCGCCGCCGTCGACAACATCGAGGTCCGCACCCGGACCCGGGTGGTGGGTGTCGAGGGGGATGGACGGCTCCGCGCCGTCGTCGTCGAATCGGGTGGCGGAGGCGAGCAGTCCAGCCTGGCCGCGGACGCCCTCTTCGTCTGCATCGGAGGCCGGCCGCGGACCGAGGCCACCGAGGACTGTCCCGTCCTCCGCGACGACGCCGGATACCTGATGACGGGCACGGACCTCACCGCCTCCGGAGGCGTGATCCCGACCTGGCCTCTCACGCGACCGCCGTTTCCGCTCGAGACCAACCTGCCGGGACTGTTCGCCGCGGGCGATGTCCGGCACGGGTCGACCAAGCGGTGCGCCACCGCGATCGGCGAGGGCGCGATGGCGGTCGCGCTCGTGCACCGCCACCTCGCCGAGGCCGGCGGCCCGTGACGTCCACGACGACGCCGAGCCCGGAGGAGCGGCTGATCCCCAATCCCGAGTTCGCCGAGCTGGCCTCCGACGAGCGGATCCGGGCGACCGCCGGCGCGCTGGAGAGGAACGGCATCCGAGCCGTGGTCGTCCCGACGGGCCAGGAGGCGCGGCGCCGGGTCGGCGGGCTGCTGACCGACGGGGCCGAGGTCTTCAACAACACCTCGCAGACCCTGGAGGCCATCGGCGTCGCCGACGACATCGAGCGCTCCGGCCGCTACCAGGCGACCCGCCTGCGCCTCTACCAGATGGACAGGGAGATGCAGGCGCGGGAGATGCGCAGGCTGGCCGCCGCTCCCGACTTCGTCGTCGGGAGCGTGCACGCGGTGACCGAGGGGGGCTCGCTGCTGATCGCCTCCGCCAGCGGCAGCCAGCTCGGGCCGCTGGCGTCCGGCGCCGGGCATGTGGTCCTCGTGGTCGGGGGTCAGAAGGTCGTCGCCGACCTCGAGACCGGGCTGCGCCGCATCCGCGAGTACTGCTACCCGCTGGAGGACCGGCGCGCCCTCGAGGCGTACGGGGTGCGCAGCGGGGTGAACACCATCCTGATCATCGACCGCGTCCTCGCCCCGGGGCGGGTGACCACCATCCTGGTCGGTGAGAGGCTCGGCTTCTGAGGCTCAGCGAGCGAACCTGCCTCCCAGCAGACGGATCACCCGTGAGACGGCGGCGCCCGCGGCCAGATAGAAGACGGCGGCCAGCCCGTAGTTGATGGCGACCTGCTGCTTGGGGTCCCTGGGCGTGAAGAGCATCTGGAACGGGCCGACGAGCCGCTCGGCGATCCCCCGCACGAAGATGACGATGGCGTTCGCCGGGTTGGCGTCGAGGAACACGAGGACGATGTGCAGCACCAGCGCCGCGGCCACCGCCGCCGCCGCATACACCACCACGGCCGCGAGCGCCTCTGCCGTGCGGACCCAGGCGGCGAGAAGCCTCCTCGACACGGTGCTACTCGCCATGGCTCCGGCTCCTCCCACCGATGACCTGCGTCATGCCACCCAAGGTATCAGGCGGTCCCCCCCTGGCGGATCCGTACCTCCGATGGAAGGCCCTCACCGTGCGGGCCACCACGGGGCCGCGCAGCGGCGGGGCTACGCCGTATGTCGCGCGGTGGCCTGTGCGATCCGCGCGTCGATGAACGCATGCAGCCGGCGCAGGTACTCCTGCGGGTAGGCGCTGTAGGTCGCCATGTGCATCCGGCCGTCGGTGATCCAGAGTTGGCTCTCTGCGCTCGCCGATGCGGCGCGCAGAGCGAGCGCGTCGGTGGAGGGGATGGCAGCATCGCCACGGGCATGAATGAAGAGCACCGCCCGCGAGGGTGCGGCACGGACCGAGTCCGCCGTGGAGGCGAAGGGGTCGACACCGTAGACGCGCGTGAGCCGGGTGCCAGCCAGCGAAGGCGTGCGGGCACGCCAGCCCCGCTCCAGAAGGCGTCGAGTGTCGGCGCGAGGCGATCGTAGGCGCTGTCGCTCACGATCGCGGCGACGTCGGGCATGCCGGGCGCCCCCCGGAGCAGGGCGGTGGCGCCGTCGCTGATGCCCAGGAACGTCATGCGCGACGCCGCGTAGCCGCGACCCACCATGTAGTCGTGCGCGCCCAGGACGTCGCGCGGCTCCAGGCTGCCGAGGGTCTGATGCTCACCGTCACTCCGGCCGCAACCTCGGAAGTCGAAGAGCAGGACGTCGTAGCCGGCCTGCACCATGGCTCGGGCGTTGTCCGCATTGATGGCCCGGTCGGCGTTGGAGCCGTGAAGGAAGACCACGCTGCGCCTCGACGGCAGCGCGGCATGCAGCAACCAGCCCCGCAGGGCGAGATGGTCGACACGGCTCGGAAAGGTCACGTCGTCGTAGGCGGGAGACAGGTCCTGGGGATGCGCCCCGAAGGTGCTCCGGTGCTGGCCGGTCACGGCGGCGGCGAGCTGAAGAGCGAGGCGCACCTGGTCTGCGAGGAGTCCGAGCACGAGTGCCGCCGCCAGTGCGGTCACGAGCAGCACCCACCGCCTGATCCTGGCCGAGCGGCGGACTGCCGTGCCCCTCCCGCTCAGGTCGGGCCGAGCGTGTCAGAGCGCAGGCGATCGAGAAAGCCCTCGGCCACAGCCCGCAGGTCGTCAGACGCACCACCATCGGCGAGGACCAGAGTTGCCATCGTCTGCGCGACCTCCAGCAACTCGGCGACGACATCCGGGTCCTGATCAGCCCATCCGCCCGAGGCGATGAGGCGCACAACGCGGCCGCCGTTCTTCATGTGTGCCGCTCATTCTGCACGGGGCGACCCCCGCCTGACGCTTGCCGCGGAGGCGGGCGGCGGCGTAGGCTGCCCGTTGATGTGGACTTGCGCATCCCCCGTCGCACCTTCCTGGCAGCCAGCGGCACCCTCGCGGCCGGTCTCTGGCTCCCCACGGTGAGGGGCAGCCCGGCCGCCGCGGACGCGCTCCATCGGCGCGCCCAGGCCGTGGCGGCGGGAGCCAGAGGCGCCCAGCCCACAGCGACCATCGCCGCAGCCACCGACCTACTCGCGCTCGCAGAGGTCGCCGCGCTCGCCCCTGGTACGGCGCGCTGGTCGCTGCACCGGACGGCTGCCCTGGCCGCCCTGACGGCCGCCCTCGCAGCCCAGAGGGCGCAACGCCCAGCGGGTGGCTACCTGGCCCGTGCCCGAGACCATGCCGACGCAGCGAGCGATGGACCGCTCCGAGCACAGACACTCGTCCTCCAGCGCGACGACAACGGCGCCGCCGCGCACCTGGCCAACGCCGGGAGCCAGGCCTCGGTCAAGCTGCTCCGGGCCGCGCTCGACGCAGCCGGGGCGGGTCGAGACACGGCTGGGCTCCGCGCGGCGGTCCTGTACCGGCTGGCCTGGGAACGGGCCGCCCTCGGAGACCGCCACGGCGCGTTACAGGAGCTTGAGGGCGCG
>JAQBPH010000425.1:0-9179 GCA_028287625.1 Chloroflexota bacterium
TGCGAGCGCGAAGCGCTCGCCGCCGGCGAGTGCCGGCGAGGGGGGGCGGGAGCCGGCATCGGGCGCGCCAGCGCACGATGTCTTGCGACCAGACGGGGGGGACGCAGTCCCCCCCGAGTCAAAACCGACGGCAGAGCGGCCCCCGCGAATCTCGACCGGCGGCAGAACTGCCGGGCATCAGCTTCAGGGTCCCGGCGGGGCGCCCTCGCCCATGACGTCGAGGAGGCGCTCGAGCACGGGGACGGCGGCGACCAGGGCGGCCTGGTCCTCGGCGTCGAGGCCGGACATGGCCGCCTCCAGCAGCCGGGTCCCGGTGGAGCGGAGCTGGGCGAGAAGGGCCTCGCCGCCGGGGGTCAGCCCCACCAGGTAGGAGCGGCCGTCGCGCGCGTCGGTCTGCCGGCGCACCAGCGCGGCGCCCTCGAGCTGGTCGACGAGGCGGGAGACGGTGGGCGCGTGGATGCCCTCGTGGGCGGCGAGGTCGCCGAGCCGCAGCGGCCCCCGGCGCTCGATGGTGGCGAGCGCGGAGAGCTGGGTGGCGGTGAGCCCGCCGTCGGCGGTGCGCCGCAGCCGGCGGGCGAGGCGCAGCACCACCAGGCGCGCCCGGGTGGCGAGCTCGGCCCGGCTCGCGGTCGCGGGGACGCCGGCCTCCGTGCCCATGCAACCCGGAGTGTATCGGGGAGCCGGCGGTGCTCACGCGACGGGAGCGCCCTCCCATCGCGCGGCGAAGATCGCCCGGCCGGGCGGCTACCATCGCCGGGATGGAGAGCGCCGCCACGCGGGCGTCCGACCTGCCCGCTGTCACCGGCGCCCGGCGCGACCGCGGCGAGCTCAGGCTGGTCATCGGCGCCCTGATGCTGGCGATGCTGATGGCCTCGCTCGACCAGACCATCGTCTCCACCGCGCTGCCCACCATCGTCGGCGAGCTCGGCGGCCTCCAGCACCTCTCCTGGGTGGTCACCGCCTACCTGCTCGCCGTCACGGTGAGCACGCCCCTGTACGGGAAGCTCGGCGACCTCTACGGCCGCAAGGGCGTCTTCCAGGTGTCCATCGTCCTGTTCCTGGTCGGGTCGGTGCTCTGCGGCCTCTCCCAGAACATGCTCGAGCTGATCGCCTTCCGCGCCGTCCAGGGGCTGGGCGGCGGCGGGTTGATGGTCTGCGCCCAGGCGATCATCGCCGACGTCGTCAGCCCGCGCGAGCGCGGCCGGTACCAGGGCTACTTCGGCGCCGTGTTCGGGCTCTCGTCGATCGGCGGCCCGCTGATCGGCGGCTTCTTCACCGACCACCTCAGCTGGCGCTGGGTCTTCTACGTCAACGTGCCCCTGGGCATCCTCGCGCTGGTGGTGACCGCGGTGGTGCTCCGCCTCCCGGCGGGGCGGGTCGAGCACCGCATCGACATCCTCGGCGCCGCGCTGCTTGCCGCCGGGGTGAGCTGCCTGGTGCTGCTCACCACCTGGGGCGGCACCCAGTACCCGTGGGGCTCGCAGGAGATCATCGGGCTGGGCATCGTCTCGGTGGTGTGCCTGGTCCTCTTCGTGGCCGTCGAGGCCCGCGCCGCCGAGCCCATCCTTCCCCTCCACCTCTTCCGCAAGCGGGTGTTCACGGTGGCGAGCGCGGTGGGCTTCATCGTCGGCCTCGCCCTCTTCGGCACCATCACCTACCTGCCCCTCTTCCTGCAGCTGGTCACGGGCGCCTCGGCGACCAACTCGGGGCTGCTGCTGCTGCCGCTGATGGGCGGGGTGCTGACCAGCTCGATCGCCTCCGGCCAGGTGATCTCCCGCACCGGCCGCTACCGTGTCTTCCCCATCGCCGGCACCGCGCTGATGTGCACCGGGATGCTGCTGCTCTCCCGCATCGATGCCCACACCGGCCAGGGCACCGTCTCGCTGGACATGGTGGTGCTGGGGCTGGGGTTGGGCCTGGTGATGCAGGTGCTGGTGCTGGTGGTGCAGAGCAGCGTCGAGCGCGGCGACCTCGGCGTCGCCACCTCGGCGGCGACCTTCTTCCGCTCGGTCGGCGGCTCGGTGGGCACCGCCATCTTCGGGGCGATCTTCAGCAACCGGCTCAGCGCCAACCTCGCGCACGACCTGCCGCCGCAGGCGCTGGCGCAGATCGGGGGGAGCCTCGTGGGGCGCCCGTCGGCGGTGCAGACGCTCCCCGACGCGGTCCGCAGCGGCTACCTCGACGCCTTCGCGGGCGCCGTCGCCACCGTGTTCGAGGTCGGGGTGCCCATCGCCCTGCTCGCCTTCCTGCTCACGCTGCTGCTCCCCGAGCTCCAGCTCCGCGGCCGCGAGGACCCGGCGATGGCCGCGCGCCACGTCGGCGTCGGCCTGGGCATGCCCTCGCCGCAGGCCTCGCTGGTGGAGCGCTTCCTGGCGCTGCAGCCGGTGATGCAGGGACAGGTGCGCACCCTGATCCCCGTCGACCTGCGCCGCGAGCTCGCCGACGCCGTCACCGGCCTGAGCTACGTCGAGGTGGAGGCGCTGCGCACCCTGGGGCTGACCGGGCGGATCGGCCCCACCCTGTCGCTGGAGGAGCTGGCAGCGGTGCCGGGCATGGGCCGGGAGGCCGCCGAGCGGCTCGCGGCCACCCTCCACGAGCGCGGCCTGGTGCAGCGGGTGCGGGCGGTCGACGGCCAGCACGTGGAGCTGGTGATGAGCGAGCGCGCGGTCGACCTGGTGGGCCGCTACCGCGCCGCCGCACGCAGCGCCCGCGGGCAGATGATCTCCGCCCTCGACGAGCACGAGCTGGAGACCATGCTGGGCCTGATGGAGAAGGTCGCCTCGGGGGTGCTCGGCACCGCGCCGGCCCCACCGCGGGAGGTGGTCGCCCGGTGACCGAGGAGGCCCTTCCCGCGCTCGAGCGGGAGCTGACGCTGCTGGTCCGGCGGGTGCTGCGCGGGCTCTGGACCGCCGACCACGGTCCCGACATCGATCACACCGTGTTCCCCCTGCTGGTGGCGCTGCGGGACGAGGGTCCGATGCGCACCGGAGAGCTGGCCCGCCACTTCCACCTCGACAAGTCCACGGTGAGCCGGCACATCGCCCGGCTCGAGGCGGCCGGCCTCGTCGATACCCGGTCCGACCCCCACGACCGCCGGTGCGCCCAGCTCCACACCACGCCCCGGGGCAGCGAGCGGGTCGACGAGATCCGCGCCGCCCGCCGGGCGCCGCTGCGGCAGGTGCTCTCCGGCTGGAGCGACGCCGACCGCGACCAGCTCACCGACCTGCTCCGCCGTCTCAACCTCGCCATGAACGAGCGCGAGCCCGCCCGCTCGGCGCCCTGAGCGCGCCGACGGTCCGCGGCCCGCGGGGGCTGAGCTACGCGCTCAGTCCCGGGAGCGGCGACGCAGGCGGGTGAGCAGCAGCACCGCGACCACCAGCGCCGCCAGCGCCAGGGGCACCGCCCAGGGGCGCCGCCGGAGGGCGACCCGAAGGTCGTCCAGACCGCCCGCGCTCACCGGCAGGGTCGACAGCGGCAGCGGCTGGGCGGTCATCAGCCGCACCTCGCCCGGCACCCGCGGCTCGGGATCGGGCTCGGACTGGATCGCGCCCAGGGTCACCACCGGCAGTGCCGCCGGCTCCGGCTCCGGCTCCGGCTCCGGCTCCGCGGAGGTCTCGCCCAGACGGGTGGCGACGCGCCGGAGGAGCCGCATGGCTGCCTCGCGCAGCCGATCCTCGCCGAGGCGCTCGGCCCGGCCGGTGACCTCGATCACGGCGTCGACGTGGAGCAGGGTGCCCCCGGCGGCGGGGTCGAGGCGCAGGTCGAGCCGGCCGCGCAGCACCCCGGCGCCGCGCGCCTCGCGGGCGTCGATGCTGCAGGCGAGGGTGCCGGCGGCCCGGTCGGCGGAGTGCGGGACCACCCGCCCGCGGTAGGTGATCTGCGAGCCGCCGGCCTGCAGCTTCAGCTCGGCGCCGACCCCGGGCTGCTCGCCCAGGTCGGCGAGCGGCTCCGGTGCCGCGGGCGTCAGCCGGGCGCCGGGGACGGCGTCGGCGGCCCGCCGGGCGTCGACCAGCGCGTCGAAGACGGCCTCAGGCGGCCCCGGAACGGTGATCTCGGCGGCGAGGTTCATGTTCGTGGCCGCCGATGAAACCACGTCGCCCATGCCGATGACGAGTCCCCGGCGGTGCGATGCGCCCTCCGCCACCGGCCGATCACACCTCCTGGCAGGGGGCGACGAGCGTGCAACACCGGGCGCGGCGGCGCCCGCGCCGGGGTATCGTCCTCGACGCGATGCTCCAGAGTCTCCAGGTCCACCCCCAGTACGCCCTCGCCGGGCTGCTCGGCTGGGTGGCCCTCTATCTCCTCTACAAGGTGTGCTGGCGGCGCGACTACGGCCTCCCGGTGCGCCGCCGCCTGCTGGTCCGCGGGCTGCGGGTCGACTGCGAGCAGCTCGCCCTGGTGCCCTTCTGGTGGAGCGACATCCAGGTGCAGCGCGCGCTCGACGCCCACTGGCGCCAGACCCTGCGCCGCGGCGTCGAGAACCGGGTCAGCAGACCGGTCTGAACCCCGGCTCGGCCAGGCCGGCGTGGTCGAGGGCGTCGACCACCCACTGCACCGCCACCGGGTCGTCGATGATGCTGACGTGCTCGGCCGGGTCGAGCGGGCACCGGCTCTGCAGGGTGACGTCGGTGACCCGCGGCCCGCTGAGGAACGCGGCGGTGAAGGGGGTGACCACCTCGTCGTAGGCGGTCTGGAGCACCGTGTAGTTCACCCCCGGGAGGGTGTCCCCTCCGGCGTTGAGCCGGCGGAGGAAGTCGGAGCCCGCGATCTGGTCGGTGCAGGCGGGGCAGCCGTTGCGGCCGACGGTGGGAGTCAGGGGGTTGGCGGTGCCGTGGTTCGTCGGCGACAGGCCGACCAGCCCGCGGACCCGCGCGGCGCCGCCGAGGAAGCGCATCCAGTACCGGGGCATCATCCCGCCCTGGGAGTGACCGACCAGGAGCACGTGGGAGGCGCCGGTGGCGGGGAGGACGCGGTCGACGAAGGCCCCGAGCTCGGCGGCGGAGCCCTCCACCGGGTCGGTGCCGCGGTGCCCGTAGTCGAGGGCGAACACGCAGTAGCCGAGGCTGCTGAGCCGGGGCGAGAGCACCGCCCAGATCCCGGACATGTCCTCGAAGGTGCCGTGCACCAGCACCACCGGGTCGGGGTGGGCGGCGGTCGGACGGCAGCCGGGCTGGTTGGCCCCGGGTGGCGGGATGCCCGGCGGGGGCAGGCTCTCGGCCGCCGCTCCGGCGCTGCCGAGCAGCATCCCCACCGCGATGGCCGCCGCCAGGGCGGCACGCCCAGCCTGTCCCCTCACGGGGCCAAGTCTACGAGCGCGCCACCCAGCGGCGCCAGCGTGGAATCAGGCTAGAAGAACGAGGCGTGCCCGAAGTACTCGGCGGAGGCGGCCAGCTGGACGATGGTGACGTCGTCACGGCGGCCGGAGTCGAGGAAGGTGGCCCAGTACTCGTTGCCGGGGCCGTCCGCGGTGCGGAAGAGATAGCGGACGTACCACCCGTCGACCAGCTGCAGGTGGTACTCGTGCGAGTGGGCGAAGACGTCGCCGATCACCGCCCGGGACATGCCGGTCTGGAGCCGGCCCACCCAGTAGCCGACGTCCTGCGCCGGGATGCTGTTGGGGTTGTTCGAGTCCCGGTGCAGCACGTCGTAGTAGAGGGTGCGCACCAGCGTGGTGTCGTCGCCGTGCCCCCTGGTGGCGAAGTACTCGTCGGAGCCGCCGAGCAGGCCGAGCAGGTGCTCGTTGTAGGCGCCCGCGTCCAGCTGCGCCACCCAGTAGGCGCGGCCGCCGGCATCGGGGGTGCGCCCGAGCATGCGGGCGTAGTCGCCGTCGACCACGTGGCCGTGGGCCTCGCTCGACCCCACCAGCGCCGACGCCACCCAGGTGCGGAAGGCGCCGTTCTGGAGCCTGCCCACCCAGTAGTCGATCTCCGGCTGGGCCGGTGCCGCGGGACGTCCGAGGACGTCGTGGTAGAGGTCCTTGACGAAGCTCTGGTTCCGGGCGTCGGGGACGATCGCCGGGGTGCCGGTGCGCTGCGCGCTGCCGTGGAAGGTGGGCCAGGCGCCGGCGGGCATCGTGGTGGTGCCGGAGAGCGGCCACACCCCCAGCGACCAGCTGGTGTTGCTCGTGTCGTTCTGGTAGACGGCCACCAGGCTCAGCTGGCCGTTGCCGAGGTCGGCGACGGTGGGAGCGCCGTACGACGGCCCGGGGGTGGAGATGTCCATCGCGGGCGCGTTCTGGCCGGCGCAGAAGCCCTGCAGGTGGGTGCCCGGCACCCAGACGCCGTTCCCGCCACCGCAGGCGCCGCCGCCCAGGGGCGCGACGATCGGCGACCCCAGCTGGTTCCCGTTGGCGAGGGTCTGCCACAGCAGGGTGCCGTTGCCGTCCCAGGCGCGGATGCCGGTGTCCTCGCTGACCTGGACGATCTGCCGGCTGCCGTCACCCCTGTTGAGCACGTCGCCCAGTGCCGGGGAGGCGAAGTTGGGGGCCGGGGTGCCCAGCGCGCCGCCGCCGAACCGGTTGGATCCGTTGGCGTTGAAGACGTTGACGTAGTTGCCGGCCCCACCGTTGGCGGTCTGGTGGAAGTAGTGGCCGGTGCCGGCGACGATGCTCGGCTGGACGTCGCCGGGGTTGAGGATCGCCGCCGCCGGCGACGACCAGGGCACCTCGTTCTGGAGACGCTTCCAGATCAGGCTGCCGTCGGGACGGAAGGCCCACCACACCCCGCCCGCGGGGTTGGGCTCGACGCCGCCGTTGCTGTCGGAGCCGACCACGATGTCGCGCTGGCCGCGGCCCTCGAGGTCGACGAGCACCGGGGTGTCGAAGATGGTGTCCCAGAGGTTGATGGGGAAGCCGGGGAGCATGTTCCCGTTCGCGTCCCAGACGTAGATCCGGTGGTCCTGGCTGGTGGCCACCACGTCGAGGGTGCCGTCGCCGAAGAGCGAGCCGACCGCGGCCGAGGCGAAGAAGTCGGGGACGAAGTCGGTGTTCGAGAAGGGCCGGACGAAGGTGGCCCGCTGCGGCCACTGCGCGCCGTAGCCGCTGCCGTCGGGGTTGTAGACGTTCACGAACCCGTTCCTCGAGGTGACGATCACCTCGAGCCTTCCGTTGCCGCGAAGGTCGGCCAGGGTGGGGCTGGACTGGATCGCACCGCCGGTCTGGTTGGCCCAGAGCTGCTGGCCGCCGGAGGTGAAGGCGCGCACCACCCCGTCGAGGCCGCCGGTGACGATCTCCCTCTGCCCGTCGCCGCGGAGGTCGCCGACGGCGGGGCTGGAGTAGGGCTGGCCGATGCCCGCGGTGGGCAGCGAGCCGGACCCGATCCCCTGGTGCCAGGCCTGGGACGGGGCGGCGGCCGCCGCCGCGGCGGAGGAGGGCGTCAACGCCGGCGCCGCCAGGGCGGCGGCGAGCGGGAGCGCGGTGAGCAGGCGGGCGAGACGGCGAGAAGGCATGCAGTGACCCTGGAAAGAGAGGTGAGAGGTACGCCGTCATCGTGGGGTCCCGTCCCGACAGCGCGGTTGCCGTCGTGTCACGGCTTGGCATCCCCATGTGTCGGGGTGATCTCTGGCCGTGCCTGCCGTGGACTACTCTGCAGGCCGTGATCACCCTCCCGTCCGGCTTCATGCTCGGCTGCGCCAGCGCCGCCCACCAGGTCGAGGGAGGCAACCACAACGACTGGACACGCTTCGAGCAGGAGCCGGGGCGCATCCTCGACGGCAGCGTCTCCGGCATCGCCTGCGACCACTGGAACCGGTTCGGCACCGACCTGGAGGATCTGGCCGCCCTCGGCCAGAACGCGCACCGCTTCTCGGTGGAGTGGTCGCGGATCGAGCCCGAGCCGGGACGCTTCGACAGCGAGGCCGTCGACCACTACGTGCAGGTGGCGCGCCGCTGCGCCGAGCTGGGCATGGAGCCGCTGGTCACCCTGCACCACTTCACCCTCCCGCTGTGGCTCGCCGACCGTGGCGGCGTGCTCGCCCCCGATGGGCCGGCGCTCTTCGGCCGCTACGCCGCCGTGTGTGCGCGCGCCCTCGCCGGGCACGTGCGCTGGTGGGTCACCGTCAACGAGCCCACGATCCTCGCCACCCTCGGCTACCTGCTGGGCGAGTGGCCGCCGGCGCGGCGCTCGATGCGCGAGGCGTTCGCGGCGCTGCGCGCCCTGGTGGCGATGCACGCGGCCGCCGCCGGCGCGCTCCACGCGGAGGGGCGGCGCCAGGGTGTCGAGGCGCGGGTCTCGGTCGCCCACCACTACCGCGGGATGCTCCCCGCGCGGCCCCGCCGCCGCCTCGACCGTGCCGCCGCGGCGGTGCCCGACTGGCTGCTCAACCGCTGGTTCCTGCACGCCTGCCGCGACGGCCGGCTGCGGCCGCCGGTGGGCCGGGGGCAGCGGCTCCGTGCCGCGGCGGGCTCCCTGGACTGGCTGGGGGTGAACTACTACACCGACGACCTGGTCTCTCCCGACCCCAGGGCACCCGGCCGGCTCTTCACCCGGCAGCGTCCCGACCCCTCGCTGCCGCGCTCCACCTTCGGCTGGACGATCGAGGCGCAGGGGCTGCGCCGCGCCCTGGTGCGCCTCTGGGAGGAGTACCGCCTGCCCATCGTGGTCACCGAGAACGGCGTCGCCGACCGCGACGACGAGCTCCGCCCCGCCTATCTCGTCGACCACCTCGCCGCCGTGGCCGCGGCCATCGGCGACGGCGCCGAGGTGCACGGCTACCTGCACTGGACCGCGCTCGACAACTTCGAGTGGGCCCAGGGCTACGCGCAGCGCTTCGGCCTCTTCGCGGTCGACCGCGACACCCTCGAGCGCCGGCCCAAGCCGAGCGCCGCCGTCTTCGCCCGCATCTGCCGAGCCGGCGGCATCCCCGATGAGCTGAGGTGACGCGGCGCGGCCACCTCGCCCTGAGCAGCTTCTGGTTCGGCCTCTACGTCCTCTACGGGCCGGTGGGCACCAGCCTGGTCCCGGCGCAGGTCGCCGGGCTGGTGCCGCGCGACCACTACGGCGCGGCGCTCGGCCTGGTGCTCGGCGCCGGCGCCTTCTTCTCGATGGCGCTGCCGCCGCTGGTGGGCGCCTGGTCGGACCGGCTGCGCACCCGCTGGGGACGGCGCCGCCCCATCCTGGTGGTGGGCACCGCGGGAACGGTGCTCAGCCTGGTGGTGATGCTGACCGCCGACTCCTACGGAC
>JAQBPH010000461.1:0-3514 GCA_028287625.1 Chloroflexota bacterium
TTCCCGGTGGGCCGGCCGGCGGCGCTGCTCGCCGAGGTCTCCAGCCCAGGGGTGTTCCCCAACCAGGGCCGGCTGCTGCTGGTGCTGCTCTACGCCGTCCTGGCGGTGGTGCTGGTGGTGCTGGCGCGGCGCCGGGGCGACCGCTTCGCACTCACCCTCGGGGCGGCGGCGCTGACCGCCATGGCCACCGCCGTGCTCTCCTTCACCCACGTCGCCGGACCCTTCTTCGACTACCTCATCGCCTGGACCACGGCGCTGCCGGTGGTGGTGCTGCTGGGCTGGGCGGCGCTGCTCGCCGGCCGGCTGCGGGAGCCGGTCACACCCGCCGCCGGACGGATCGCGCCGCTGCTGGTCACCGCCCTGGCGGTGGTGGTCGCCGCCGCCAGCGGCGCCGAGACCGCCGCGCTGGCGGGGTTGCCGTCCATGGAGGCGGTGGCCACGCCCCAGGGGCCCAACCCGGCGCTGGCCCCGGCGGCGGAGCTGGTGCGCTCGGACCTCGCCGCCACCCCGGGCCGGGCGGCGCTGCTGCGCATCGTCGACCCGGAGACCTGGCCGGTGGTGGCCGCCGTCGGCAACCAGCTGCTCCGCCACCACCAGCCCGTCGCCGTCGCCGGCGCCTGGCTCTACATGTTCGGCGACGCCTACCGCCCCACCGGCGGCGAGCGGCTGGAGTACGCGTTCGTGGCCGCGGCGCACGAGGCGGCGCTCGCGCCCCGGCTCGGCGGGCAGAGGCTGGGCCAGGCCGGCGACGTGGTCGTCTACCGGCGGACGCTGAGCGGGTAGCCGCCCGAACACCAACATCGCCTCGAAACGGCACATCCCAGTAGACAGGCCGAACCGGTCGTCGTACGCTCTCAATGCGCGCGTCACGGGCGGACGGCCGGGGACGCGAAGCAACCAGGGAGGGGAGAGAGATGATCGGGGAGAGCCCGATGGTGACTGGCGTGATCCACGTCCTCACCACGTCCGCGCCGGGTCGCGGGCACACCACGAGCACCGCCGTGGACCCGGCGGCATCCGTGTCGCGACCGGTCGCACGCCCGCGGCCGAGGCCCCCGTTGTCGCACTCCGACGAGGACGACATGCGCCTGATCCGCGCCTACCGCAACGGCGACGTGCGCGCCTTCGAGGTGTTCTTCAGCCGCTACCACGACCGCATCCGCAACCTGTGCCTGCGCTACCTGCCCGAGGAGGCCGCGGAGGACACCGTGCAGGACACCTTCCTCCAGTTCGTGCGCAGCATCGACCGGATCGACGAGAGCTACCGGGTCTCGTCGTGGATTCAACGGATCGCCGTCAACCTCTGCCACGACGAGCTTCGCCGCCGGGGGCGTCGCAAGCGTCTCTTCGAGCCCGCCAGCGACATGACCGAGCTGGCGATGATGGCGGTCGCCGACGTCGACCGCACCCGCCAGCCCGAGACCGCGCAGGAGCTGCAGCGCACCCGCGAGCTGGTCTGGGACGTCGCCGCAACCCTGCCGGTCCGGCAGCGCACCGTGCTCGCGCTGCGCGAGCTGCACGGGCTGCCCTATCACCTGATCGCGGACCGGCTGGGCACCAGCACCAGCGCGGTCGAGACCCTGCTGCACCGCGCCCGGGAGCGCTTCAAGGCGGAGTTCCTCCGTCTCGAGGGCGCGCAGCCGGGGATCGCCGCCTGCCGCACCACCGCACGCCTCCTGGAGGACCCGGCGGCGATGCGCCCGCATCACCTGCGGCGCGTCACCACCCACCTCTCCGTGTGCGCGCGCTGCATGCGGCGCCACGGCAGCACCCTCGAGTCGCAGGTCCCCGAGCGGCTGGCCAGCTGACGGGCCGGCAGCTCCGCCGGCGCCGCGCGCGCACCCTCTCCGGGGTGCGCGTGCGGCGATCCGGGCGGGCTCCCGGGCTCAGCTGCCTCCGCGGCCGGCGTCGTCGCGGGTGGCGCGGTCGGTCTGGAGCACGCCGTCGGGCATCAGCCGGATGCTCCCGTCGCGGGCGAGCTCGAGCACCGCCCGGATCCAGTGCTCCACGTCGCGGCCGGTGGGGCGCCCCTCCTCCTGCCATATCTCGTAGGCGCGAGCTCGAATCCGCGCTTCGACCGCCGGGTCCATCGGCTCCCTCAACCCTCGCTCCCTCGTCCGGATGGTGACCAGCGGCAGTATGCGGGCTGGGTACCCCCCCGAAGGGCGCGGCCTCTCGGGATGCGGCGGCCGCGCTTCACCCTGGCGCCCATCCTGCATCATGGGCCCATGCCCAGCCTGCCCCACCGGGACGTGGCGCCCTGGACGCGCCGCCAGCGGCGCGTGGCCGGCGGCATGGGGGCGATCGTCGTCGCCGTGGCGGCGGGCGCGATCGCCTGGGCGGAGACCCACCAGGGCGGCTACGGGGAGTCGGCGAACGGCTGCGTCAACGTGCTGGCGCCGAGCACCATGGGCGGCGGCGTGCTCCACCGCTGCGGCGAGGAGGCGCGAACCTGGTGCCGCACCGAGTACGCTGCGAGCGACCGCCTCGCCCAGCTGGTGCAGCCGCAGTGCCGCCTGGCCGGCATCACCCCCGATCCCTCCCCGGCGGCCGGCCCGCCCTGATCGGGCCGGCCTACGGGGTGACCACCTCCAGCGGCGGAATGCCGGCGGGCATCGACCGTCCGCTCCTCAGTCCCGCGCCGAGGGCGTCCTCCGCGCCGGCCGCGCCGACCAGCGCCCGCTCCCCCAGGGGTGCGGCGAGGTGCACCTCGACGATTCCGGTGCGCAGCTCCAGCGTCTGGGCGTAGAGGACGCCCGGGTCGGGATTCACCGGGACCCGATGCTCGATCAGCACGGCGATGCGCACCTCACGGCCGGTCTCGCTCACCTCGGTGTGGTGGTACCGTCCGCCGTCCCCCCAGCCCGCAAGGATGGTCAGCGACGCATCCACCGGGCGGGCGTCCGCCGCCTCCAGGCGACGCCACGCGCGGCCGTCCTCCGAGCGCTGCTCCGGCCCCACGAACCTGCAGGTCACCCAGGTCGCCGGCCTCAGGACGGGCCGCCAATCCTCCGATCCGCCGGTCATCGCGTCCTGCCTCTCGCCGATTCCGGTGGGCCGATGTAGCCTGCCGTCGACGTGGACGCCATCATCCTCGGCCTGCTGGCCCCCCTCCTCTTCGCGGTCGCCGGTGCCGTCCTCATCGTGCACCTCCGCAACCGGGACGAGGGCGACCGCTACCAGCACGAGGAGTACCGTCCGGAGGAGCCCCCGGGCACGGGCAACGGCACCGCAGGGAACGGCCACGGCCCCCCCGGCCGCGGCGGGAAGCTCGGCTGAGCTGGGACGGGGGGATGCTCGGCCGATCGGCGGCCGCCGGTTCGGGATGCTCTGGGGCGCCCTGACTCCGGCGGAGATGCCCGGCAGCTCTGCCGCCGGTTGAGGATGCTCGGCCGATCTGCCGCCGGTTGAGATGCGCGGCGGTTCTGCCGCCGGTGGAGATTCGCGTCCGGCCGCTCTGCCGCCCGTGTGAGTGTCGCGGCAGTTTCTCCACGGGTCGAGATTCGCGGCAGTT
>JAQBPH010000049.1:0-4237 GCA_028287625.1 Chloroflexota bacterium
TTTTTGGTACACGACCATGGCCATGACTCCTCGCCCGCTGCTGCTCCTCGACGTGGACGGCGTGCTGCTGCCCTTCCCCGACCGCCGTCCCGGGTTCGACGGCGTCGCCGTCGAGGGCGCCCCCCACGGCTTCTGCGCCGGTCACGGCACCTGGCTGCGGGAGCTGGCGGCGGTCTACGAGCTCTGCTGGTGCACGATGTGGGGCGAGCGCGCCAACCTGGACATCTGCCCCCGGCTGGGGGTGCCGCGGCTGCCGGTGATCGAGCTCTGGGACGAGGTGCACGGTCTCGACCGCTGGAAGCTGCCCGGCGTGGAGCAGTTCGTGGGCGGGCGGCCGCTCGCCTGGGTGGACGACTCCTTCGACGCCGCCACCCGCGCGTGGGCAGCTGCGCGGCGCGCGCCGACCCTGCTGCTGGGAGTGGGGCACCGCACCGGCCTGAGCCGCCGCCACGTCCGCCGGCTGGCGGCGTTCGCAAGGGCGCTCGCGGCAGGGTGATCGTCCGGTGCTCAGTGATCCCGCGGCGAGGGTAGGGCGGTCCAGAGGAAGTGGCGGAGGCAGGAGGTGATCCGCTGCCCGTCGCCGCATGCCGGGCAGTACTCGCGTTCGCAGGGGAGGTGGTGAGGCGATCCCGGAGTGGTGGCGCACTCGGGGCAGGGACGCCGCCCCGTCCAGAGCACGCGGCGGTGGCTGACCTGGGGCCGAGTATGGATGGGGAGCCGGAGCCACTCTTCGGTGCAGGCCACGCCACGGAGGGGGAAGGCCCGGTCGCAGAGGGGGCAGGTGAGAGTGGACAGGTGCCCGCTTCCGTTCGGCGAGGGCTCGGCAGCCTCGGTGCGGGCGCGCTGTTCACGTCGCTGACGGCGCAGCTCGGCGCGCTGGTCCCGCCTCTGACGGCGCTCCTCCGTGGTGGTCACCCGGAGCAGTCTGGCCTTCATGACGGCCTCGCGAGCCTCGGTTCGCTGGAGACGACGGTCACCGATGGGTGGCGTGATGCTGCCGAATCGCCGTCAAAGGTTCGCCAGCTGGAACCGGGCATGTCATGACCTCCTCTGTGCGAGTCCTGGCGGTGACGGGCGCCGTTCCGGGAGTCGAGGGCGTCCTGCGGAGCCACGCTCGTCAGGCAGCCACGCCGCGACGGGCACCTCGCCATGGAGGGCGGGGGAGCGACGACTCTCGGCGGGCCGCCGTAGAGGGAGGGAAGCGCCATCACGGCGAGTGTACGTGAATGTACGCGTAATGTCTACCGTTGTACCTTCGATGGTCGCCGCCTATACTCCGCAGACCAGGCTTCGCCGATCCGGCGGCCATGAGGAGGTCCAGGTGATGAGGTTGAGACTGGAGGCCGATCCTCTGTCCTGCGGGAAGCCTGACCCCTGCCCAAAGATCTGGGGTGTCGACGGCGACGAGGAATGGGTCTTTGTTCAAGGCAAGCTGCCCACTGCGGAGGAGCGCGCGCTGTTTCATCTTCCCGAGGACGAGGCCGTGGTGAAGTACCCGCGCGCCTCGATGCGTACCTGGGCTGCCGACCAGCCTCTGGCGAGGGATCGGTGAGCGATCGCGACATGATCCGCCGGGTCCTCCTGGACTGGCACGCCAGTTCCTTCCGCCTGGAGGCGCTCGCGCAGTACACCGTCGACGCCGAGCGTGAGGAGTTCGAGTCGTTCCTGCGTGGCGATCCGCTTCCGCCCCCGACCCCACCTGAGTTCGACGAGTGGTTCGACAGGCTTCGTCAGGAGCGATCCGAGGGCAGAGTCCGCAGCCGGGTCCACGCCATCGCCGGCCCCCTCACGCCGTATCTCCACTATGAGATCGGGTGGGCGTACCCGGGGAACGCCGTTGCTGGCGAGGACATTCGGATCGCGCACTCGGCGTCGTGGGAGGCGTCGCCGTTCGGTGTCGAGCCTCCCGACTTCTACCTGCTCGATGATGAGACGGTCGTCCTCATGGCGTACGACGACGTCGGGCACTGGCTCGGAGGAGAGGTCATCGCCGACCCCGCTGACGTGCTCCGGTACCGCCGCCTCCGTGACGTCGCCATCGAGCACTCCCGGCCTCTCACCGAGTACCTCGCGGCGTTCCGACGGCTACCGGTGCCGCCGCTGGCGTTCAGTCCGACAGGGGAGCCGATGACCGCGTAGGTGAGCATGCGGAGCCGCGCCCATGACCGGGAGGGAGAGGACGCGCGCTTCACCGCGCCCATCGAGTGGCGCCGGGCGGAGCTCGGTGTTCGCTTGGCGGAGTTGCGCCGCGGAGCCGGGCTCACCCAGAAGCAGCTCGCCGAGCGCCTGGGCGTCCGTCATCCGACGATCAGCCGTTTCGAGACGGGCAGTGACATGCCGACATCGCGCATGCTGGCTCGCCTCGCCGATATCCTGGCCGTGCCCGAGGTGGTCCTGCAGGAGCTTGCGGACCGCTTGGCAGAGCTGCGCATCGAGGTCCGTGCCTCGCGTCTGCTTCTCCGGCAGGGCGTTCGCGCGGCGCAGCGTCACGTCGGTGAGCGGGAGGCGAGCGCCAACAGCGTCTCGAGCTACCACGTCGCCCTCGTCCCCGGGCTCCTCCAGACCGCCGAGTACACACGTGCGATGGCAGCGGTGCTCGATCCGGAGATCGAGGTTGACGCGGACGCGTTTGTGAACTCTCGCCAGGAACGGCAGCGCCTGCTCGTCGACCCAGCGCGCCGCTTCCGCTTCGTCATGGCAGAGCCCGCCCTCCGCTGGCGGGTCGTTCCCGTCCCTGTGCTCCGCGCCCAGGTTCGCCGAGTGCTTGCGCTCGACGAGGGCTTCGACCACCTGATGATCGGGGTCATCCCCGCCGCCGCGCCGATCACCACGTGGACGCTGACCGGCTTCGACATCATCGGCGATGGCGTTGAGATCGGATACGGGACGGGGACCGTCACAGTCCGAGATCAGCGCGATGTCGACGTGTACCGCCGCTTGTTCGATGGTCTCGACGCCCAAGCCGTACATGGCGAGGACCTTCACGCCCTGCTCCGCGAGATCGATTCCTGGCTGGCGGGGCTGGCCGAGGAGTCGGCGTGATCCCGGCGCGGTCTCATGACCGACGACGCTGAGCTCATCTGAGCCGTCGACGGCTGGTGCGGGACGTCACTCGCCCGACGTTCCGACCTGGGTCTGGGCGGGTGCGCGGCCGGCGCCGACCCTGCTGCTGGAAATCGGCCACCGCACCGGCCTGAGCCGCCGCCACGTCCGCCGGCTGCTGACCTTCGCCGGACGGTGGCGTCGGCGCCCAGAGCAGCGAGCTTGCCAGGCGGCCGCCGAGGGGGCGGTCAGTACCAGATGGCCACCCGAACGCCTCTCGAGCCCGTCCGGCGTTGGAAGTTAGCGCCGATTCTCGCGCAGCGAATGTGGCCCCAGTTTCAAGCGAACTCGACGCGAAGGCTTCCGTCTTGCCACCCGGGGACGAAGGCGCACGCCGCTCCGACGAGGCACCGAGAGGACGATGTCGAGGTCGACCTGCGGGGCACCGAGCCGGCTATGGCTGCCGTCTGCGCGCGCGGCGACCCGGCCTCTTCACCCAGATGGAGTGACGAGACTCCTCGATCGAGGCCTTGAGTGCCGCCATCAGGTCCATGGTCTGGGGTGCTGTAGCGGCAGGCTGGCGTGCCACCGTCCCGGTGTCGACCTTCTCCTGCACCATGGCTTCGACGGCGGCGCGGTACTCGTCGGTGAACTTGCTGGGGTCGAACGGCTCGGTCAGGTTGTGGATGAGGATCACCGCCATGTCCATCTCACGCTCGTGGCCGTTGGCCGACCTCTCGGGGAGATCGAGCTCGGCTTGTGCGCGGATCTCGTCGGGCCAGTGGAGGGTGTGGAGCACGAGCCCAACGCCGTGAGAGGCGATGCGGATGAGGTGCTCGCGATCGCGGAAGGCCACCTTGCCCACTCCCACGCAGCTGGTCATCTCGAGCGCGTCCCTGAGCAGGGAGTATGGGCGCACCCCCATCTTCTCGGGCTCCAAGTAGTAGGCCCTCTGGAGGTAGAGATCATCGATCTCGGTGTCCGCGCAGAATGAGAGCAGCTCGACGGTGTGGGCCGAGTTGACCGGTAGCTTCTCGAGGTCGTCGTCGGTGATCTCGACGTACTCGTCCTGGCCGACCTCGTAGCCGCGGACCACCTCGCTCCAGGTGACCTCTCGGTCCTCGTGCGGACACCACCGCTTGTTACTGATGGGGCCCTTGCACTGGGGGCAGAGCAGGTGGAAGGAGACGCCCTT
>JAQBPH010000477.1:0-8455 GCA_028287625.1 Chloroflexota bacterium
GCGCCCGCACCCCGATCATCGCCGACCTCAAGCCGGGCGGCCGCTTCAGCGCCGTCGACCTGAACCGCGCCGGCGGGGTCCAGCTGGTGGCGCGACGGCTGATCGAGGCCGGGCTGCTCGACGGCTCGGCGGCGACGGTGACCGGCCGCAGCCTCGCCGACGAGGCCGCCACCGCCGAGGAGACCCCCGGCCAGGAGGTGGTGCTCACGGTGGAACGTCCGCTCAAGGCCACCGGCGGCCTGGTCATCCTCCGCGGCAACCTCGCCCCCGAGGGCTGCGTGGTCAAGGTGGCCGGGGAGGAGCGCGTCCTCCACCGCGGGCCGGCGCGCGTCTTCGACCGCGAGGAGGACGCGATGGAGGCCGTGTCCGCGCGGCGCATCCGGGCCGGCGACGTGGTGGTGATCCGCTACGAGGGCCCGCGCGGGGGGCCGGGGATGCGCGAGATGCTCGGCGTCACCGCGGCGATCGTCGGCCAGGGGCTGGGGTCGGAGGTGGCGCTGCTCACCGACGGCCGCTTCAGCGGCGCCACCCACGGGCTGATGGCCGGGCACGTCGCCCCCGAGGCGGCGGTCGGCGGCCCGATCGCGGCGGTGCGCGAGGGCGATGAGATCACCGTCGACATCGACGGCCGGCGGCTCGACGTCGGCATCTCCGAGGCGGAGATGGCCGAGCGCCTCGCCGGCTGGGCGCCGCCCCCGCCGCGCTATGCTCGGGGCGTCTTCGGCAAGTACGCCGCGACGGTGACCTCGGCATCGAGGGGCGCGGTGACGTCGTAGGGTCCGGTCACGGCGCCGCGACGCGGACGTCGCGCCGGTTGCGAGCGGGCCCGGGGACTGGTAGTCTCCAGGACGGTTACAACTGAATATGGCTCCGACGGGGAGTAGTAGGGTTCGTCCGACAGGCGAACCAGCGAGCCGGAGATGGTGAGAGCCGGCCGCCAGCGCGATCCCGAACTCGCCCCCGAGCCGTCCGACCCGTGCCGTGACCCGGTGCGGGGAGCGTCGAACCACCCGCGTGGCCTACCCACCACGGGGTCAGTAGACCGGGCCGGAGTGGCGTCCGATATCAACGCCGACGAGTGGGTCGCTCGTTGACTGTCCCTCCCTCCCGTGAGGTAGGCGGTACGCGAGCCGGCCAAGCCGGGTGGTACCGCGGGGGAAATCCCTCGTCCCAGCATCGACAGGAGCTGTGGACGCAGGGATTTTTTGTTGCGGAGGAGGACAGCATGACGGTGTCGGTGACGAGCACGACGGCTCTGAACGGGGTCGAGCCGGTGGAGCCGGTGGTCATCAACGAGGGGGACGTGGTGACCGGCGCCGAGATCCTCCTCGAGTGCCTGCGGCGCGAGAAGGTCGACACGATCTTCGGCTACCCCGGCGGCGCCAACCTCTGGATCTACCGGCACCTGCCGAAGTTCCCCGACCTCCACCACATCCTCGTCCGCCACGAGCAGGGTGCCACCCACATGGCGGACGGCTACGCCCGGGCCAAGCGGGGCAGCGCCGGCGTGGTCTTCGCCACCAGCGGGCCCGGCGCGCTCAACTGCGTCACCGGCATCGCCACCGCGCAGTACGACTCCACCCCGCTCGTGGTGATCACCGGCCAGGTGGCCACCGTCGCGGTCGGCACCGACGCCTTCCAGGAGTCCGACGTCATCGGCGTGACCATGTCGATCGTCAAGCACTCCTACCTGGTCCAGACCATCGAGAGCCTGCCGCGGATCGTGCGCGAGGCCTTCCACATCGCCACCACCGGACGCCCCGGGGTGGTGGTGATCGACCTCCCCAAGGACATCCAGAACCAGAGGATGGCCTTCCACTGGCCCGCCGAGCCGGTGCGGCTGCGCTCCTACAACCCCACCCTCAAGGGCAACCCGCTGCAGATCCGCCGCGCCGCGCAGCTGATCGACGAGGCCAAGCGCCCCTGCCTGCTCGCCGGCCGTGGGGTGCTCATCAGCCAGGCCGAGGAGGAACTGCTCGAGGTCTCCCGCCGCGCCTGCGTGCCGGTGGGCTGGACCCTCCTCGGCACCGGCACCTACCCGGTGGGCGACGAGCTCAGCCTGCACATGGTCGGCTTCATGGGCGCCGGCTACACCAACAAGGCGGTGCTGGGCTGCGACCTGCTGATCATGGTGGGGATGCGCGCCGACGACCGGGTCACCACCAAGCTCGACTCCTTCGCGCCCCAGGTCGAGAACATCATCCACATCGACATCGATCCCGCCGAGATCGGCAAGAACGTGCGGCCCACGCTGCCCATCGTCGGCGACGCCAAGCACGTGCTCGGAGAGATCGCCAGGCTGGTGCAGCCCAAGCGGCTCGACTCCTGGATCACCCAGATCGACCGCTGGAAGGAGGAGCACCCGATCCGCTACCGCACCACCACCGGGGTGCTGCAGCCGCAGGACGTGCTCAAGGAGATGTACAGGCTCTGCGACAGCGAGGCGATCGTGGTCGCCGACGTGGGCCAGAACCAGATCTGGGGGGCGCTGTGGTGGGACTACCATCAGAGCGGCCTCTTCCTCAACAGCGGCGGCGCCGGCACCATGGGGTTCTCGTTCCCCGCGGCGCTGGGGGCGCGGCGCGCCCGGCCCGACAAGGCGGTGTGGTGCATCGCCGGCGAGGGGGGCTTCGTGATGACCATGCAGGAGCTGGCCACCGCGGTGCACGAGAACCTCGACGTCAAGATCATCATCCTCAACAACTACTGCCTGGGGATGGTGCGCCAGTTCCAGGACGACTACTACGAGGGGGTGCGCAGCGCCATCGACCTCCACGGCGCCCCCGACTTCGTCAAGCTCGCCGACGCCTACGGGATCCCCGGCTGGCGCACCGACCGGCTCGACGAGGTGCCGGGCGTCCTCCGGCAGATGCAGGAGCACCGGGGCCCGTGCCTGGCCGAGTTCATCATCGATCCCGAGGCGAACGTGCGGCCGATCGTGCCCCTCGGAGCCGGCCTCCCCGACTTCGTCGAGGAGATCATGGAGGAGGGGATGTGAGCTCGCGCCACCGACTGCTCTCGCTGCTCGTCGAGAACCATCCCGGCGTGCTCAACAAGGTCGCCAGCATGATCCGCCGGCGGGGGATGAACATCACCTCGCTGACCGTCGGCGAGACCGACGACGACTCGGTGTCGCGGATGACCATCGCCGTCGACGTCGGCCGGGCCACCGCCGACCAGGCGGTGAAGCAGCTCTACAAGCTGATCGAGGTGGTGAAGATCAGCGACATCACCGAGGACCCGATCGTCGACCGCGAGCTGGTGCTGGTCAAGGTCGCGGCCTCGCGTGGCGACCGCAGCGAGCTGCTCCAGATCGTCGACATCTTCAAGGGCAAGATCGCCGACGTCGGCGTCGAGTCGATGGTGCTGGAGATGAGCGGCTCCGAGGACCAGGTCGACACCTTCCTCGAGCTGGTGCGCCCCTTCGGCATCCGCGAGGTCGCCCGCAGCGGCACCGTGGCGATGGCCCGCGGCCGCGACGGGCTGCGGCTGAGCAGCAAGCACCAGGCGCGCAGCGCGGCGGCGCAGCCCGACCTCGAGGCCGCCGAGCGCAAGCGCCGCTCCGCCGGCGTGCTGGTGGGGGACTGACGATGGCGCCCACCGCACCGCCGCGCTACGACGCCCCCATCGAGGGCCCCGATCAGCTCGCCGAGCACACCCCGGCCACCCCGCCGGCCGAGGCCGCCCCGCCGCCCCCGCCGCAGGGCGAGGTCGAGCTGGTCGGCCGCGCCGACGGCTCCCTGCTCGACGCCCTCGTCGAGATGCACAACCCGAGAATGGAGAACCCGTGATGGCACCGGCTGATCCCAACCGCGTCTACATCTTCGACACGACCCTCCGGGACGGTGAGCAGGCGCCAGGGTTCGCGCTCAACGTCGAGGAGAAGGTGGAGATCGCCCACCAGCTGGCCCGGCTCGGCGTCGACGTCATCGAGGCCGGCTTCCCGATCAGCAGCCCGGGCGACTTCGCCGCCTGCCAGCGCATCGCCCGCGAGGTCGGCACCCTCGACGGCGCGCCGGTGATCACCGCGCTCGCCCGCGCGGTGCCCAAGGACATCGACGCCGTCTGGGAGGCGATCAGGGACGCCCCCCGCAAGCAGATCCACATCGTGCTCAGCGTCAGCGACATCCACATCGAGAAGAAGGGGCTGGGCACCCGGCAGCAGGTGCTGGAGAAGGGCATCGCCGCCATCGAGTACGCGCGTCAGTTCTGCGACCACGTCGAGTACTCGCCGGAGGACGCCGGCCGCGCCGACCGCGCCTACCTGTACGAGACCGTGGAGGCGATGATCGAGGCCGGGGCCACCGTCATCAACGTCCCCGACACCACCGGGTACACCCTGCCCCACGAGTTCGGCGGCATGATCGGCGACCTGATGCGCCACGTGCGCAACGTCGGCAACGCGATCGTCAGCGTCCACTGCCACAACGACCTCGGCCTGGCGGTGGCCAACAGCCTCGCCGCCATCGACAACGGCGCCCGCCGGGTCGAGTGCACCATCAACGGCATCGGCGAGCGGGCGGGCAACGCGTCGCTCGAGGAGCTGGTGATGATCCTGCGCACCCGCGAGAAGCTGCTCGGGCTGCACACCGGCGTCAACACCCGGCTGCTCGCCCCCACCAGCCAGCTGGTCCAGGCGCGCACCGGCATGCACGTCCAGGCCAACAAGGCGATCGTCGGTGCCAACGCCTTCGCCCACGCCAGCGGCATCCACCAGGACGGCGTGCTCAAGGACAAGCTGACCTACGAGATCATGACCCCCGAGGAGGTCGGCGTCGCCGACACCCGCATCGTGCTCTCCCCGCGCAGCGGCCGCCACGCCTTCCGCCACCGCCTGCAGGAGCTCGGCTACGAGCTGGCCGACGACGCCTTCGCCCGCGCCTGGGAGGCGTTCCTGGTGCTCGCCGACAAGAAGAAGGAGGTCACCGACCGCGACCTCCAGGCGCTGGTCGCCGACGAGGCCCGCACCGTCCCCGAGCGCTTCACCCTGGAGCTGGTGCAGGTGACCTGCGGCACCTCGGGGCGGCCCAGCGCCACGGTGCGGCTGCACGACGGCGAGCGGCCCGACCGGGTCCTCGAGGACGCCGCCATCGGCGACGGTCCCGTCGACGCCGTCTGCAACGCCATCGCCCGCCTCGTCGACATGCCCACCGTGCTCGTCGACTTCACCGTCCGGGCCGTCACCGGGGGCCTCGACGCCATGGGCGAGGCCAGCGTGCGCGTCCGCCACGAGGAGCGCATCTTCAGCGGCCACGGCGCCGACACCGACATCATCGTCGCCAGCGCCAAGGCCTACTGCAGCGCCCTGAACAAGGTGGCCGCCGAGCGCCCGGCGGTGTCGGTCCCCGCGGGGTCGGGCGTGTGAGCGGCGAGGACGCGAACGGCGGCGCGGTGCACCGCGTCGCCGTCCTCGCCGGCGACGGGGTGGGTCCCGAGGTCACCGCCGCAGCGCTCAGCGTGGTCGAGGAGGCGGGGCTGCGCTACGGCTTCCGGGTGGAGACCACCGAGGCGCTGATCGGGGGCGCCGCCATCGACTCCACCGGCAGCGCGCTGCCCGACGGTGTGCTCGACGCCTGCCGCGCCGCCGACGCGGTGCTGCTGGGCGCGGTCGGCGGACCGCGCTGGGACGACCCCCGCGCCGCCGTGCGCCCCGAGCAGGGGCTGCTGGGGCTGCGCAAGGGCCTCGGCCTCTACGCCAACCTCCGCCCGGTGCGGGTCCACGACGCCCTCGCGCAGTTCTCGACGCTGCGAGAGGAGGTCATCCTGGGCACCGACTTCATCACCGTGCGCGAGCTCACCGGAGGCCTCTACTTCGGACGGCCGCAGGGCCGCGAGGGCGAGCCGCCCGACCGCCGCGCGGTCGACACCTGCGCCTACACCGAGGCGGAGGTGGAGCGCGTCGCCCGGGTCGCGTTCGAGCTCGCCCGCGGCCGCCGCCGGCGCGTCTGCAGCGTCGACAAGCAGAACGTGCTCGCCACCAGCCGGCTGTGGCGCGAGGTGGTCACCGAGATCGGCCGCGACTATCCCGACGTGGTGCTGACCCACCAGCTGGTCGACAGCGCGGCGATGCAGCTGGTGCGCGATCCCCGCCAGTTCGACGTGCTGCTCACCGAGAACCTCTTCGGCGACATCCTCAGCGACGAGGCGGCGATGATCGCGGGGTCGATGGGGATGCTGCCGTCGGCGTCTCTGGGGGGCGGCGAGGACGGCGGCGGCGGCCGGCGCTTCGGCCTCTACGAGCCGGTGCACGGCAGCGCCCCGGACATCGCCGGCCAGGGGATTGTCAACCCGCTCGCCGCGATCCTCAGCACCGCGCTGATGCTGCGGGTCTCGCTCGGCGAGCCCGAGGCGGCCGAGGCGGTGGAGCACGCCGTGGACCAGGCGATCGGGCTGGGCGCGCGCACCCGCGACCTCGGCGCCGACGACGACCGCGCCCTCGGCACCGCCGAGATGACCGACCGGGTCGTGGACCTGCTTCCCTATCCCGCGCACCGATGACCGGCGACGGGAAGGGAGATCCGCGCCGCCGGGTGGTGGTCTACGACACCACCCTCCGTGACGGTGCCCAGGGGCCGGGCATCGCCTTCAGCGCGTCCGACAAGCTGAAGATCGCCCGGCGTCTCGACGCCCTCGGGGTCGACTTCGTCGAGGGCGGCTGGCCGGGGAGCAACCCCAAGGACACCGAGCTCTTCGCCGCGCTCCGCGAGGCCCCGCTGCAGCGTGCCCGGCTCGCCGCCTTCGGCGCCACCCGCCGCGCCCACATCGCCGCCGCCGAGGACGAGAGCCTCCGCGACCTGCTCGACAGCGGCGCCCCGGTGTGCACCCTCGTGGGCAAGTCGAGCGCCTGGCAGGTGCGCGAGGTCCTCCGCTGCAGCCGCGACGAGAACCTGGCGATGATCCGCGACTCGGTGCGGCTGCTCCGCGAGCGGGGGCGCGAGGTGATCTTCGACGCCGAGCACTTCTTCGACGGCCACGAGGCCGACGGAGCCTACGCGCTGGCCACCTGCACCGCCGCCGCCGATGCGGGCGCGAGCTGGGTCGTCGCCTGCGACACCAACGGGGGGCGCATGCCCCACGAGGTGGTGCGCGGCGTCGACGCCCTGCTGGAGCGGCTCGCCGAGATCGGCGAGGGCGACGGCCGCGGCGTGCGGGTGGGGATCCACTGCCACAACGACTGCGACCTCGCCGTGGCCAACACCCTGGCGGCGGTCGAGGCGGGCGCCGACATGGTGCAGGGGACGATCAACGGTCTCGGCGAGCGCTGCGGCAACGCCAACCTGTGCAGCGTGGTGCCCAACCTGCGCATCAAGCTCGCCATGGACACGCTGAGCGACGACGGGCTGCGCCACCTCACCGAGACCTCCCAGTTCGTCGCCGAGATCGCCAACCGCGCCCCCTCGCCACAGCAGCCGTTCGTCGGTGAGGGTGCCTTCGCCCACAAGGGCGGGCAGCACGTGGCCGCGGTCATGCGCCACCAGGACGCCTACCAGCACATCGACCCGGCCCTGGTGGGCAACCACGCCCGGGTGCTGGTCAGCGACCTCGGCGGCCGCGGCAACGTCCTCTACAAGGCGCGCGAGTTCGGCGTCGACGTCGAGCGCGACGACCCCGTGGCCAGGCGGCTGGTCCGTCAGATCAAGGAGATGGAGCACCGCGGCTACTCCTTCGAGGGCGCCGACGCGTCCTTCGAGATGGTGATCCGGCGGATGCGCGAGGGGTACGCCGCACCCTTCACGCTGCTCGACTTCATCGCTCTCACCGAGCGCCGCCACGGCAACGGCGTGGTGATCAGCGAGGGCACCATCAAGGTCCGCATCGGCGACGAGGTCCACCACACCGCCGCCGAGGGCAACGGCCCGGTGAACGCGCTCGACCTGGCGCTGCGCAAGGCGCTGACGCCCCGCTTCCCGCAGATCGCCCACGTCCGCCTCCACGACTACAAGGTGCGCATCCTCGACGAGGCGGCCGGCACCCACGCGGTGACCCGGGTGCTCATCGAGTCGGGCGACATCCGTGACGGCCGGCGGTGGAGCACGGTCGGCTGCTCGCCCAACATCATCGAGGCCTCCTGGGCCGCGCTCGCCGACTCCATGGAGTACGCGCTGCTCAAGCTCCCCGCGGAGTGCTCACCGAGCCCCCACAGCGTGGAGTAGCCTTGCGCGGCACGGGGGCCAGCACGCGGCCGGGCGGCCGGTGGCCCAGCCGGGGAGATGCGCGCATGGACCTGTGGACCTGCCAGAGCTGTGGCTCGAAGAATGCCGCCGTGGCCTGCTGGAAGTGCGGAGCGGACCGCTCCGGCACCGCCGCGCCGCCGGCTGCGCCCTCGACCCCGGCGGTGCCTTCGGCGCCGGCCGCCGGGCCCTCGGCGTCCGGTGCGGCAGGAGCGTGGGACCCGGCCGGGGCGGTCCCCTCCAAGCCGCCGGCGCCCTCGTGGTCGGAGCCCATCTCCGTGTGG
>JAQBPH010000512.1:0-3562 GCA_028287625.1 Chloroflexota bacterium
GCTGCACGAACGACACCAGCCGCACCGAGGAGACGCGGACCCGGCGCCGCGCCGGCGACTCCCAGTCGGTGGCGCGGCGCAGCACCCCGGCGCGCAGGTCGAGCACGCGCTCGTGCGCCAGCAGCCGCCCGTAGCGGATGTCGAAGGGCTCGTCGTCGACCAGCAGGCGGATGATCTTGCCGTTGGTGACGTTGACCACCGTCTGCCCGTCCTCCGGGTAGCCGTAGCCCGCCTCGGCGTAGGGCAGCGGGCGCACCTCGTAGAAGCCGTTGAGGTAGGTGCCGGGAAGGCCGTGCGGCTCGCCCTCGTCGAGGTTGCCGCGCAGGCCGATGTGGCCGTTGGAGAGAGCGAACACCGACTCCGCCTGGGCGATGACGTCGAGGTTGAGCTCGGTCTCCCCGACCGACCAGGGATCGACGGAGAACGCGGGGTGCGGGATCACGGCTGTCCGAGCAGCTCGGCGAGGTCGGAGACGACAACGTCGGCGCCGTGGCGGAGCAGCTCCTCGGCCTGCCCCACCCGGTCGACCCCCACCACGAAGGCGAACCCGCCGGCCCGGCCCGCCTCCACGCCGGCGAGCGCGTCCTCGAACACCGCCGCGTGCCCGGGCTCGACGCCGAGCTCGCGGGCGCCCTCGAGGAAGGTGTCCGGAGCCGGCTTGCCGTGCAGCCCCAGCCGCTGGGCGACGAGGCCGTCGACGACCACCTCGAAGAGGTCCTCGATGCCGGCGGCGACCAGGATCTCGTGGCAGTTGGCGCTGGAGGAGACCACCGCGCGGCGCAGCCCGGCGTCGCGCACCGCCCGAACGTAGCGCACCGACCCCGGGTACACCTCCACGCCCTGCTCGCGGAACAGCCGCAGCACCAGCTCGTTCTTGCGGCCGGCGAGGGCCGCCACCGTCTCCGCGCCGTCCGGGTCGCCGGGCCCGCCCTCGGGGAGGGTGATCCCGCGCGAGGCCAGGAAGCCGCGCACCCCGTCCTCCCGCGGCCGGCCGTCGACGTGGGCGTTGTAGTCGGCCTGCTCGAAGGGGACGAACGCCTCGCCGCTCCGCGCCGCGCGCTCGCGCAGGTAGGCGTCGAACATCTGCTTCCAGGCGGCGAAGTGCACCGTCGCGGTCCGGGTCAGCACGCCGTCCAGGTCGAAGAGGCAGGCCACCACCACCGGAGGAAGGCCCACCGCGGCGGCCGGGTCGACGGTCACCGATGGGTCATGATGCTGGCGGCGCCGTCGGCGCACCCATCAGTGGAGGATGACCGATGCAGCTCGGCATGATCGGCCTGGGACGGATGGGCGCCAACCTGGTGCGGCGGCTGATGCGCTCGGGCCACGAGTGCGTGGTCTACGACGTCAATCCGGAGGCGGTGCGCCGGCTGGAGGAGGAGGGGGCGATCGGCGCCGGCTCCCTCGACGACTTCGCCGCCAGGCTGACGGTGCCGCGGGCCGCCTGGATCATGGTGCCGGCGGCGCTCGCCGGTCGCACCGTCGACGAGCTGGCGGAGCGCATGGACGCCGGCGACATCATCATCGACGGCGGCAACACCTACTACCGCGACGACATCCACCGCGCCCAGGCGCTGAGCACGCGCGGCCTCCACTACGTCGACGTGGGCACCAGCGGCGGCGTCTGGGGCCTGGAGCGCGGCTTCTGCCTGATGATCGGGGGCGAGGCCGACGTGGTCGCACGCCTCGAACCGATCTTCCGCACCATCGCGCCCGGCATCGAGGCGGCGACGCGCACCCCGGGCCGCGAGGGCGATCCCACCCCCGCCGAGCACGGCTACCTCCACTGCGGACCCTCCGGCGCGGGGCACTTCGTCAAGATGGTGCACAACGGCATCGAGTACGGCCTCATGGCGGCATACGCCGAGGGGCTCAACGTGCTGCGAAACGCCAACGTCGGGAAGCGGCAGGTCGTGGGGGACGCCGAGACGGCGCCGCTGACCAACCCAGAGTACTACCAGTACGACATCGACGTCGCGGATGTCGCCGAGGTCTGGCGCCGGGGCAGCGTGGTCGCCTCCTGGCTGCTCGACCTCGTCGCCAAGGCATTCGTCGAGTCCCCGCAGCTCGAGGCGTTCGGCGGCCGGGTCTCCGACTCCGGGGAGGGTCGCTGGACGGTGCTCGCCGCCGTCGACGAGGGCGTGCCCGCCACCGTGCTCAGCGCCGCGCTCTACGGCCGCTTCAGCTCGCGCGGTCTCGCCGACTTCGGCGATCGCATCCTCTCGGCGATGCGCAAGGAGTTCGGCGGCCACGTCGAGCGGCCCGCCGGCGGCTGACCCCGCGGTCAGAGGCCGATCGGACGCATCCCCCGCTGCCAGGCGGCGGTCGGCTCCGAGGTGACCGGGGTCGGGTGGCCGCCGCCGTCGAAGGCGCACCCGGGGCAGTTCACCGGGTGGACCCGGCGCGGCACCTCGGCGCACACCGTGGGCGTGGTGACGACGACCGCCGGCCAGGGGGTGAGGTGGAGCGTGGCGCCACGGCGTGGCGCGGGGTGCGGGGGTCGGCGGGGGTCGGTCACAGGATGCGTTCCTCGCGGATCAGGCCCAGCTGGTACCGTGTCGAGGCTACGCACGGGGCCCGGCGGCGGCTTCGGCGCCGCTGCCCAGCCGCCGCACCGGGCGATGGTGCGGCCCGCCCAGCGCGGTCGGCAGGATGTCACCCACCTCGGGAGATTGCACGGAGCGGGCGTCTCTCGTGCATGTCCGCGCAATAACCGGAGGGGACGCATTTCTCACCCTCTGCACAATCCCGGCGGCGACCGGCGCCGCTACCCTGGGGTCAGGAGGCAACCCGATGTCACTTCCGGAGCCCTCGCGGGAGCTGCCCGCCCTCTACCTCGCCGACCCCTTCGCCACCGGGCCGGTGTGCTGCCCGTGGTGCGCGGGGGAGGTGGTCATCGACGCCATCGCCGCCCACGGCCGGGGCGCGCGCCGCACGGCCTTCTGTCGTGGATGCGGCCTGCGCATCTCCCAGGAGACGCGTCCGATCCCGGGTCGCCGGGTGGCGTGACCCGCTGACCGCGCGGCTCCCGGGGCAGTCGAGGCTGCGCTGGATCGCCCACGCCGGTCTGGCGGCGGCGCGTCCGGGCGGCGCGCCGACCCGCGAGACGCTCGCCCATGCGGTGCGGATCCACGTCGACTGGATCGAGATCGACGTCTGCGTCAGCCGCGATCGCCGGCTGCTGCTGCGGCACGACCGCCGCCTCCCCTCCGGCCGCCGGGTCGAGGAGATGACCTCCGCGGAGCTGCGCGCCGAGTGTGGCGAGCTGCTCTGCCTCGACGACGCCGTCGAGGTGGTGGGCGGGCGCATCCCGGTGGTGCTCGACATCAAGGGCCCGGCGGTGGCGGCGGTGCTCGCCGGCTGGCTGGCGCGGCGGCGCGACCCCGAGGCCTTCGCGGTCTCCGGCTTCTCCGAGGCGGACCTGCTCGAGCTGCGCCGCCGGGCACGGAGGGTGCCCCGCTGGCGCACCCTCCCCGGGGTGCCCAGCGGGGCCTCGCCGTGGATCCGCACCGTCGCCGGCATCGCCTGCCGCCGCCGCGACCTCCGCGGCCTGGCGCCGCTC
>JAQBPH010000056.1:0-4107 GCA_028287625.1 Chloroflexota bacterium
AGCATCCGCGCTGCGTGTTCCAGGTGCTCAAACGGCACTTCGCCCGCTACACCCCGGAGCTCGTCGAGGAGGTCTGTGGGGTGCCCCAGGACCTGTTCGCCACGGTGTGCCGGCTGATCACCGACAACTCCGGCCGCGACCGCACCACCGCGTTCGTCTACAGCCTCGGCTGGACGCAGCACACCGTTGGCGTGCAGTACATCCGCACCGCCGCCATCCTGCAGACACTGCTCGGCAACATGGGCCGGCCGGGTGGCGGCATCATGGCCCTGCGCGGGCACGCCTCCATCCAGGGGTCCACGGACATCCCGACGCTGTTCGACCTGCTGCCGGGCTACCTGCCGATGCCGCACGCATACGGGAACGAGGATCTCGACGCCTACGTGCTGGCCGAGTCCGTGCAGAAGGGATTCTGGGCGAACACCCGGTCCTACCTCATCAGCCTGCTGAAGGCCTGGTGGGGTGAGGCGGCGACGGCCGAGAACGACTTCTGCTACGACCACCTGCCGCGGCTGACCGGCAGCCACAGCACCTACGAGACGGTGCTGAGGCAGCTGGACGGCACGTGCAGGGGCTACTTCCTGTTCGGCCAGAACCCGGCGGTCGGCTCGGCCAACGCCAGGATGCAGCGAATGGGCATGGCGAACCTGGACTGGCTGGTGGTGCGGGACATGGTGATGATCGAGAGCGCCACCTGGTGGAAGGACGGCCCGGAGATCGAGACGGGTGAGCTTCGCACCGAGGAGAACCGCACCGAGGTGTTCTTCCTTCCCGCAGCCGCGCACACCGAGAAGTCGGGCAGCTTCACCAACACCCAGCGCCTGCTGCAGTGGCACGAGCAGGCGGTCGAGCCGCGCGGTGATGCGCGGAGCGACCTGTGGTTCACGTACCACCTCGGGCGGCGGATCCGGGCGAAGCTGGCCTCATCCGCCGACGAGGCCGACCGGCCCCTCATCGACCTCACCTGGGACTATCCGGTGCAGGGGCCCTTGGACGACCCGGACGCCGACGCGGTTCTCGCCGAGATCAACGGCTGGGATTCCGACCGGCGACCGCTGTCGTCCTACACCCAGCTCACCGACGACGGCTCCACGGCCAGCGGCTGCTGGATCTACTGCGGCGTCCGTGCCGACGGGGTCAACCAGGCGGCGCGCCGCACGCCGGGACAGCAGCAGAGCTGGGTGGCGCCGGAGTGGGGCTGGGCGTGGCCCGCCAACCGGCGGGTGCTCTACAACCGGGCTTCGGCGGATCCGGACGGCAGGCCCTGGAGCGAGCGCAAGGCGCTGATCTGGTGGGACGAGGAGCAGGGACGGTGGACCGGCCACGATGTGCCGGACTTCGTCGCCGACCGCCCCCCGTCCTACCGCCCGCCGGAGGGCGCGAGGGGCGTCGCGGCGATCTCCGGTGTCGATCCGTTCATCATGCAGGCCGACGGCAAGGCGTGGCTGTTCGCCCCGGCGGGCCTGGTGGACGGGCCGCTGCCCGCGCACTACGAGCCGCAGGAGTCGCCCTTCCGCAACCCTCTGTACGGCCAGCAGCACAACCCAGTGCGGCAGCTCATCCGCCACCCCGAGAACCGGTACCAGCCGAGCGGCGACGAGCCGGGCGCGGGCGTGTTTCCGTACGTGACCACCACCTACCGGCTCACCGAGCATCACACCGCTGGCGGCATGTCCAGGTTCCTGCCCTATCTGTCGGAGCTGCAGCCGGCGTTCTTCTGCGAGGTCTCACCGCAGCTCGCCGCCGAGCGCGGCTTGGAGCACTGCGGCTGGGCGACGATCATCAGCGCTCGCAGTGCGATCGAGGCCCGGGTGCTGGTCACCGAACGGATCCGGCCGCTCGCGGTCCAGGGCCGAACGCTGCACCAGGTCGGGCTTCCCTGGCATTGGGGACCGAACGGGTACACCACCGGCGATGCCGCCAACGAACTGGCCCACCTGGCGCTCGATCCGAACGTGCACATCCAGGAGGTCAAGGCCATGGCCTGCGACATTCGCCCCGGCCGGCGGCCGCGCGGTCCGGCCCTGCGCGCGCTGGTGCGGGAGTATCAGGAACGCGCCGGGATCACCGACGAGACCGGGATGGAGATGTGAGATGGACGGTCTCCTCGACCCGGCCGCGCGGGCCGGTCATCGGGATCACCCGCCGCGGATGGGGTTCTTCACCGACACCTCGGTGTGCATCGGCTGCAAGGCCTGCGAGGTCGCCTGCAAGGAGTGGAACGCCGTGCCCGAGGACGGGCTCCTGCTGACGGGAATGTCCTACGACAACACCCAGGGCCTGAGCGCCTCCACGTGGCGGCACGTGGCGTTCATCGAGCAGTCCGGTGCGGAGCGGGATGCGCTGCGGTGGCTGATGTCCAGCGACGTGTGCAAGCACTGCACCGAGGCGGGCTGCCTGGACGTCTGCCCGACCGGCGCGCTGATGCGCACCGAGTTCGGCACGGTGGTGGTGCAGGACGATGTCTGCAACGGCTGCGGCTACTGCGTGTCGGCGTGTCCCTTCGGCGTGATCGACAGGCGCGAGTCGGATGGGGGTGCGCACAAGTGCACGCTGTGCTACGACCGGCTCGGTGACGGCCTGATGCCCGCCTGCGCGAAGGCCTGCCCCACCCAGTCCATCCAGTTCGGGCCGCTGGATGAGCTGCGGGAGCGCGCGCGGCGACGGGTCGCCGAGCTGCACGATGCAGGCCGGCCGGAGGCACGGCTGTACGGTGCGGATCCAGGCGACGGCGTCGGCGGCGCGGGGGCGTTCTTCCTTCTGCTCGACCGGCCCGAGGTGTATGGCCTGCCGCCGGACCCGGTGGTCGCAACCCGTGATCTGCCGCGCATGTGGCGGCACGCGGGCATCGCCGCAGCCGGCCTCGTCGCCGCCGCGGTCACGGCGTGCCTGGCGGCCCGACCATGAAGGGCGGCCGCGGTGGCGAGAAGCCGATGGTGCCGGAGGCCGAGTTCAGCTCCTACTACGGCCGGCCGGTTCTGAAGGAGACGGTGTGGGGGCCGGACATCCCCAGCTACCTGTTCCTCGGCGGGCTGGCGGGCGCCTCGTCGGCGCTCGCCGCGGGCGCACAGCTCTCCGGTCATCCGGAGCTGGCCCGCACAGCGAAGGCCGGGGCGGCGGGGGCGATCAGCCTCTCGATGGTGGCGCTGGTGCATGACCTCGGCCGCCCCGCCCGGTTCGTCAACATGCTGCGGGTGCTCAAGGTGACCTCGCCGATGAGCATCGGTACCTGGCTGCTGTCCGCCTACACCCCTCTCGCGCTGGCCGCCGCGGCGTCGGCCGTCACCGGGAGGCTGCCCCGGGCCGGCCTGGCCGCCACCCTCCCGGCCGCCGTGCTCGGACCTGCCGTCGCGGCCTACACGTCGGTGCTGCTCGGCGACACCGCCGTGCCGGCCTGGAACGGGGCTCGCCGCGAGCTGCCCTACCTGTTCGTCGGCTCGGCTGCAACCGCGGCCGGCGGCCTCGGCCTGCTCGCCGTCACGCCCGAACGCGCCGGGCCCGCAGCGCGGCTGGCCACCGTCGGAGCCGCGGCCGAGCTCACCGCCGAATGGCTGCTCGACCGGCGCCTCGGCCGGGCGGCTGAGCCCTACCGGACAGGGAGATCGGGGACACTGATGCGGGCAGGGCAGATCCTCGCCGCCGGCGGGACCGCCGCGGCGCTCCTCGGCCGCCGGAGCAGGGCGTTGTCGGCGCTGTCCGGGGCAGCGCTGCTCGCTGGATCGGCGGTCACCCGGTTCGGAGTCTTCGAGGCCGGCCGGGCCTCGGCCCGGGATCCGAGGTACACGGTCGGGCCGCAGCGTGAACGCCTGAGCGAACGCGACGAAGCGGGCGCGGTCTCGGCCTGAGCAGTGGCTCGAGAGCGACTCGGGCCGGCAGCAGGGCCAGGTCGCGAACGGAGGAGATGCGGGCGCTCATGATGGCTCTCCCAGCTCGACCTGCGCGTCGACGGACCAGGGCAGCAGCGGCGCCTGGCGGTTGTGGAGGGCGATGACCAGCACCGCCGCCGGCAGGAACCGGCGGACGCCGGAGAGCAGGCGAGCGGCCGTCACGGTGTCGAGTCCCTCCGTCGGCTCATCGAGCAGGAGCACGTCCGGCCGCCGCAGCAGC
>JAQBPH010000548.1:0-4437 GCA_028287625.1 Chloroflexota bacterium
CACGCCCCCAAGAGTTCCGACCGTGAGCCTCGACCGAGAAGACAGGGACTGGTACAAGCGGGCCGTGTTCTACGAGCTGCTCGTCCGGGGCTTCGCCGACGCCAACAACGACGGTGTCGGCGACCTCCAGGGACTGATCGGCAAGCTCGACTACCTGCAGTGGATGGGGGTCGACTGCATCTGGCTGCTGCCCGTCAACGCAAGTCCGATGCGCGACGGCGGGTACGACATCTCAAACTACTACGAGGTGCAGCCGGAGTACGGTACCGTCGACGACGTCCGCGAGCTCGTGGAGAAGGCTCACGATCGAGGCATGCGCGTGATCATGGACATGGTCATGAACCACACCAGCGACCAGCACCCCTGGTTCCAGGAGTCGCGGTCGTCCCCGGACAGCCCCAAGCGGGACTGGTACATGTGGTCGGAGACCAAGCAGCGCTACCAGGACGCGCGCATCATCTTCGTCGACACCGAGAGCTCCAACTGGACCTGGGACGACCAGGCCGGCGCCTACTACTGGCACCGCTTCTTCAGCCACCAGCCGGACCTCAACTACGACAACCCCGAGGTCCGCACCGCGATGATCGACGTGGTGCGCTTCTGGCTCGACCTGGGGATGGACGGCTTCCGCCTCGACGCCGTGCCCTACCTCTACGCCCGCGAGGGCACCAACTGCGAGAACCTCCCCGAGACCCACGCCTTCCTGGCGGACCTGCGGGCCACCGTCGACGCCGAGTACGGCGGAGACCGGGTGCTGCTCGCCGAGGCCAACCAGTGGCCCGAGGACGTGGTCGACTACTTCGGCACCGAGGAGGCGCCGGAGTGCCACATGTGCTTCCACTTCCCGCTGATGCCGCGGATGTTCATGGGGCTGCGGCGCGAGCAGCGCTATCCGATCACCGAGATCCTCGAGCGCACCCCGCCCATCCCCGCCGGCGCGCAGTGGGGCATCTTCCTGCGCAACCACGACGAGCTCACCCTGGAGATGGTCACCGAGGACGAGCGCGACTACATGTACGCGGAGTACGCCCGCGACCCGCGGATGAAGCTCAACCTCGGCATCCGCCGCCGGCTCGCGCCGCTGCTCAACAACGGCCGGCGGCAGATGGAGCTCTTCTACGGGCTGCTGCTCTCCCTCCCCGGCGCCCCCATCCTCTACTACGGCGACGAGCTGGGCATGGGCGACAACATCTACCTCGGCGACCGCGACGGGGTGCGCACCCCGATGCAGTGGAGCGCCGACCGCAATGCCGGATTCAGCCGCGCCGACTTCGCTCGCCTCTACCTGCCGCCGCTGATGGACCCGGTGTACAGCTACCAGGCGGTGAACGTCGAGGCGCAGGAGCGCAACGAGTCCTCGCTGCTCCACTGGCTGCGCCGCTTCATGGCGGTGCGCCGCCGCCACCCCGTGTTCGGTGAGGGCGCCTTCGAGGTGCTGGAGGCCAGCAACCCGTCGGTGTTCGCGTTCATGCGCGTGCTCGACGACCGCCGGGTGCTCTGCGTCAACAACCTCTCGCGCTTCGCCCAGCCGGTCGAGCTCGACCTGCGCGCCTACGCGGGCATGACCCCGCTGGAGCTGGTGGGGCGCATCCCCTTCCCGGCGATCGGCGAGCTGCCCTACCTTCTCACCATGGCCCCGCACGGCTTCTACTGGTTCTCGCTGGAGGCGCCGTCCTCGTGAGCCGGGCCACCCTGCTCTCCCGCCACGACCTCGAGCAGGCGGCTCCGGCACTGCTCGCCTACCTGCAGCGGCAGCGCTGGTTCGGCAGCCGGGGCCGGCCGGTGGCGAGCTTCGAGGTGGAGGACCTGGCCACCCTCCGGGAGGCCGAGCCCACGGTGCTGCTGGTGCTGGCCACGGTCGCCTACGAGGACGGCGGCCGGGAGCGGTACAGCCTCCCCCTGGGCGTCCGTCCGGGGCCGGCGTCGGAGTTCTTCGACCCCGAGAAGGTGGTCACCGAGACCGCCGGCGAGGCCGGCCCCGCCGCCGTGGTCGACGCTCTCGGCGACCCCGAGTCGAGCGCGGTGCTCTGGGAGCTGATCGCCACCGGCGCCAGCGTGCGCACCGAGGCCGGCGAGCTGCGCTGCCGCGGCGACGGCATCGCCCCGGGCGTCGAGCCCGCATCGATCCGCCCGCTGGGGCGCGAGCAGAGCAACACCTCGCTGGTGCGCGGCGACACCGAGCTGCTGAAGTGGTTCCGGATGATCGAGGAGGTGCGCTCCCCCGAGCTGGAGATGACCGAGGCGCTTGCCGGCGCCGGCTTCACCGCGGTGCCCGCGCCGCTGGGGGTGGCCGAGTACCAGCGTCCCGGCGCCGAGGCGGTGCTGCTCGCCCTGGTCCAGCCCTACCTGCACAACGGCACCGAGGGGTGGGCGCTGGCGCTCTCCTCGCTCCGCGACCTCTACGCCGAGGCCGACGAGCAGGGGGTCGGCGACGACGAGACCGCGCTGCGCCACGTCGAGGAGCAGGGGGCGACCTTCCTCCCCGAGTCGGCGCGGCTGGGGGAGGTGACCGCCGAGATGCACCTGGCGCTCGCCTCCGACGCCATGCCCGAGTCGATGCGAGCCCGGCCGGTGACGGCGGCGATGCTCGGCGCCTGGGCGGATGCCATGACCCGCGAGCTCGACCAGCTGCTGTCCGGGACCGACCCGGCGCTGGAGCCGCTGCGCGAGCGCCGCGCCGTCGTGCTGGAGGGCTTCGAGGCGCTCCGCCGCATCGACGAGGGGGGCCTCGCCATCCGCGTCCACGGCGACTACCACCTCGGCCAGACCCTGCGCACCGACACCGGCTGGACGGTGCTCGACTTCGAGGGCGAGCCCGCGCTCGGTGTCGCCGAGCGCCGCGCCCTCTCCTCGCCGCTGCGCGACGTCGCGGGGATGCTGCGCTCGCTCGACTACGCCGCCGCCGCCGCGCTCGCGGAGCGCACCGAGCCCGACCCCGAGGTGGTCGGGGAGCTGCGGCGCCAGGGCGCCGCGTGGGCCGACGCCAACCGCCGGCTCTTCTGGGGCGCCTACCTGGCCCGCGTCGGCGACCATCCGCTGCTCCCCCGCAGCGCCGAGGACACGCTCGCCCTGCGGCGCGCCTGGGAGCTGCGCAAGGCGGTGTACGAGGTCGGCTACGAGCTCGGCCACCGTCCCGACTGGGTGGGCACCCCGCTCCGATTCCTGCTCGAGGGAGGCCGGCCATGAGCCCTGCACGCCGTCCGACCGACCCCGGCACCACCACCCCGCCGCTCCCCGAGCTCGGCGAGGACGCCGCCCGCCTGATCACCGGTGAGCAGCACGAGCCCCACCGCATCCTCGGCGCCCACCCCCTCGGCAACGAGACCGTGGTGCGCGCCCTCCACCCCGCCGCGGAGCGCTGCACGGTGATCTGGGAGGGCAGCGAGGCCCCGCTGGAGCGCCTCGAGGGCGGCATCTTCCAGGGCCGGGTGCCCGTCGCCGAGCTGCCCGCCTACCGGCTGCGCTTCGAGGAGGGGGAGCGCAGCTGGGTGATCGACGACCCCTACCGCTTCGTCCCCACCCTCGGCGACCTCGACCTCCACCTCATCGGCGAGGGCCAGCACCGCGAGCTCTGGCGGCGCCTCGGCGCCCGGGTGATCGAGCACCAGGGGGTGATCGGCACCGCCTTCGCGGTGTGGGCCCCCAACGCCCGCAGCGTCCGGCTGGTCGGCGACGCCGGCTACTGGGACGACCGCCTCCACCCGATGCGCTCGCTCGGCTCGTCCGGGGTGTGGGAGCTGTTCCTCCCCGGGGTGGGCGCCGGCTGCCGCTACAAGTTCTCGGTCACCGGCGCCGAGGGCCGCCGGATGCTCAAGGCCGACCCGCTGGCCCGGGCCGCCGAGACCCCGCCGGCGACGGCGAGCGTGGTCGAGGTCAGCCAGCACCGCTGGGCCGACGGCGACTGGATCGCCGCCAGGGAGGCGAGCGACCCGGCGGAGCGGCCGATGTCGGTGTACGAGGTGCACCTCGGCTCGTGGCGCCGCCGCGGCGAGAATGGCGAGCAGACGCTCACCTACCGCGAGGCCGCCGAGGAGCTGGGCGACTACTGCCGCTCGATGGGCTTCACCCACGTCGAGTTCCTGCCCCTCGCCGAGCACCCCTTCGGCGGCTCCTGGGGCTACCAGGTGAGCGGCTACTACGCTCCCACCTCCCGCTTCGGCTCGCCCGACGACCTGCGCGCCATGGTCGACGGGCTCCACCAGCGTGGCATCGGCGTCATCCTCGACTGGGTGCCCGCCCACTTCCCCAAGGACGAGTGGGCGCTGGCCCGCTTCGACGGCACCGCCCTCTACGAGCACGTCGACCCCCGGCGCGGCGAGCACCCCGACTGGGGCACCCTGGTCTTCAACTTCGGGCGCAACGAGGTGCGCAACTTCCTGGTGGCCAATGCGCTCTTCTGGATCGAGGAGTTCCACATCGACGGGCTGCGCGTCGACG
>JAQBPH010000566.1:0-16762 GCA_028287625.1 Chloroflexota bacterium
ACATGCTCCACATCCTCGCCGCCGACGTGGTCAGCCGGCGCCGCGCCGGTCGGGGCCGATGAGCTCGGCCACGGCGTCGACACTGCCCAGCCAGCCCTCGCCGCGCGATCGCTCACCGCTCCGGCACGGTGGCCGGCGACACTCCCAGCACCTCGTCGAGGACGGCCAGAAGCCTGTCGACGTCCAGGGGCTTGGCGAGGTAGGCGCGCACTCCGGCGTCGAGCATCCGCTTGATCTGGTCGGGGCTCGCGTCGGCACTGATCACCACCACCGGGATCCACGCGGTCCGCTCGTCCGCTCGCAGCCGCCGCACGACCTCATGGCCGCTGATGTCGGGGAGGTGGAGATCGAGGAGGATGAGGTCCGGGCAATGCTCGCGGGCCAGCTCGAGGGCGAGGGTCCCCTGCATGGTGGGGAGGACGGTGAAGCCGTGGCGCTGCTGCTGGAAGAGCCGCTCGACGAGCTGGAGGTAGGAGAGGTTGTCCTCGACGTACATCACGACGCGCCGGTCGCTCGGGGCCACATCATCCGCGGTGAACGCCCGTCCCACCAGGTGCTCCTCCTGCTCGTCGGCGGCCGGAAGCTCGATTGAGAAGCTGGTCCCCCGGTCGGAGCTCTCCACCGAGATGGAGCCTCCCATCGCGACGAGGAGCTGACGGGAGAGCATGAGGCCGAGCCCGGTTCCCTCGACGTCCGTCGTCTCGGCGCCGAGACGGTCGAAGGCCTGGAAGAGGCGTTCCCGCTCGCGCGGTGGGATCCCGGGGCCCGTGTCGGCGATCGTGACACAGACCGCTCCATCGTGCGGCTCCGCGCTGACGGAGATGTGGCCGCCCTCACGGTTGTACTTGACCGCGTTCGACATCACATTGAGCAGGACCTGCTTGAGCCCCTGGAGGTCGGCGAGGACGTGCTGATCGGACGCGCCGGAGAGCTGGGTCGATACCACGATCCCGCGTGCCGCAGCCAGGGGCTTGATCAGCTCCGAGGTCACGTCCACCACGCCGGCGATGGAGACGGGCTCGATGGACACCTGCATCGTCCCCGATTCCACGCGGCTGATGTCGAGGACGTCGTTGATGAGATCGAGCAGATGCCGGCCGGCATCCTGGATCCTCCGGAGGAAGTCGCGATGCCGGTCCTCCACGTCCGTCTCCAGCAGCTGGGAGAAGCCGAGGATGGCGTTCAGGGGGGTGCGCAGCTCGTGACTCATCCTCGACAGGAACTCGCTCTTGGCCTGGCTCGCCCTGACCAGCTCGGCAGTCGATTTCTCCAGGGCCCGTTCGAGGCGCTTGCGCTCGGTGATGTCGCGATTGACCTCGAGGAAACTGTCCGGACGCCCCGCCGCGTCGGTGCGAAGTGCCCAGCGACTGTCGATGACGACGCGACCGCCGTCGCGCACGCTCTGGGTCAGCTCGCCCTGCCAGCGACCGGTGCGCAGCACCTCCTCCTCGACCTCCGGGAGCGGCCGGGGGAACTGCGTCTCCAGGAGCTGGTGGGAGACGCGGCCCAGGGCCTCGTCCGCGCTCCATCCATAGGTCGCCTCCGCTCCCGCGGTCCAGTACGTGATCCCGTCCTTCCCCGCGATGTCGCGGACCAGGATGGCGTCGTGAGCGAGGTTGAGAAGCTGCGCCCGCTCCTCGAGCGCATCCCGAGTTGCGCGCTCCTCGGTGACCTCCCGGCCGACGGCGTAGATGGCCCCGGTCACGGGCGACGCCACCGCGCTCCATGACAGGCAGCGATGGGAGCCGTCCTTGCACACGGCGCGCACCTCGAAGCGGGTGACCCGGGCACCGTGGGCCAGGTCGTCGATCGAGGCGACGACCGCCTCGAGGTCGTCGGGGTGAATCAGGTCAGCCAGGGATCGTGAGAGCAGCTCCGATTTGGTGAAGCCCGTGATCTGCTCCGTGGCGGGGCTCGCATCCACGATGCCACCGGAGGGATTCGTGATCACGTTGGCGTCGAGGGCGAGCGTGAAGAACCGCTCCCGCTCGATCGCGACGTTCTGCCACTGCACCAGGGCCCGGCTGAGAGCTCCCACCTCATCGCGACGTGTGCTGGGAGGGATGGTGACCTGCTTCCCCGCCGCGATGGCCGCGGCCGCCTGGGCCAGGCGGAGCACGGGACGCAGGGTCCACCACCCGATCAGCAGCACCCCAAGGAGCATCAGGCTGCCTGCGCCCCCGATTCCTCCGATGAGAGCGGCCACACGCGCAGCGCGGGAGCGGTTGGCGGCGTCTGCCAGCGCCGCCGCGACGTCGCGTCCCAGGCCGGCCTCCAGCCGCGTCTGCGAGGCGCGGAAGGCGTCGAAGCGACGCTTGCCGTCGAGCGACGATGCCGGGTCGATGACCGGAGCGGATCGTGCGTCGACCGCCCCCTTGCGGCCAGCGGCCCAGTCCTGCCAGAAGTCAGCGGCGGCGAGGGTGCCGTCGAGCTGGGCCATCTCCCGCACACCCGCTCGCCGGAGCCGCAGCTCTGCCGCTGCCACCTGGCTCCGTCCCTCGCCGTACGGCTCGAGGAAGATCGTGCTCCCCGTGTTGAGGTACCCGCGAACACCGGTCTCCTGGTTGACCATGCCGATGAGGAGGGCGTCGCCGTCCTGCTGGAGCTGGCGCAGCCGGTCAGCGCGGCTTCCGGCATCGCCCGCCGCCTGCTGCTCGCCGAGGAGGACGAGCCCGGCCGCGGCACTGAACACGATGCCCACCAGCACGAGGAGCGCCCCTCGGAGCAACCGTGGTTCAGCCGGAGCGTTCATGCGGCCGCTCCTCCGCGCCGGAGAGCTCGCGGACCACCGGCTCGAGGCGTGCCACTCTCCTCACGTCGCGGGGCCGCCGGAGACGTCCGGGGTGAGGAATCCGGCAACCATCGAGGCCAGCGTGGTGACGTCGAGGGGCTTGGTCAGGTAGGCGTCGAAGCCCTCGGCCAGCCCCCGTTGGGCGTCGCCCACCATGGCGTGCGCCGTGCAGGCCAGGATGCGACGGTCGGACCATCGTGGATCACTGCGGAGGCGGTGCATGATCGACGTGCCACTCTCCCCGGGCAGGGAGAGATCGAGGATGAACAGGTCGGGCATGCTTCCCGCGGCCAGCAGCTCGTCCAGGGCCTGGCCGTCCTCGGCCGAGACCACCCTCATCCCCGCCCGCTCGAGCACCGCGGTCATGAGCACCCGATTGTCCGCGGAGTCATCCACCACGCAGACGAGCGGGCGCCTCATCGGCGCTCGCTGGCGACCGACGCGGCCGCGGTCTGTCGTCTCATGACCTCATGGGCGGCGGATGGCCAGCCGGCTCGGGGTCTCCGAGAAGCAGCGGAGATCCGGTGAAGGCGGCACCTCCTCCGGGCGCGCCAGCAGGAAGCCCTGAACATAGTCCACCCCGAGGGATCGAAGCGTCTCCAGCTCCTCGACGGTCTCCACGCCCTCGGCGATGAGCTTCGCCCCGGTGTGATTGCCGAAGTGGACCAGCGCAGCCACCGTGGCCTGTTTCGCAGGATCACGGTCACAGTGACGCACCAGGGCGAGATCGATCTTGACGTACTCGAGCGCCAGCGTGGCGAGCGCGGCGAGGCCCGCGTAGCCGGCGCCCGCGTCATCGAGGGCGAACCGCACCCCCGACGCTCGAGCCCGCTCACAGTGAGCGGCAACGCTCGCCAGGTCGTGGATCGGCGTCCGCTCGCTGACCTCGAGGACGACACGCTCCGCCGGCCACGGGTAGCTGGCGACCCAGTCGGCCTGGTAGGTCGGGTCCTCCCAGATGTCGGCCGGCGCGGTGTTGACGAAGAGCAGCGTCTCCGGCTCATGGAGGCGCTCGCGCGCACGCGCGCTGGCCAGGCGGATCATCTCGCCCTGCACGGCACCGGCGAGTCCGGCCCGCTCAGCGGCGGCGAGCAGCAGGTCCGGGCGCTCCAGTGGGTGACCCGCCGGTCCGCGGCTGAGGCTCTCGAACCCGAGCACGGTACCGTCATCCGCGTGCACGATCGGCTGAAAGAAGGTCCGGATGGTGCCGGCCTCGAGCATCGTCGCGAGCTCCCGCCGGCGCGTCCTGGTGGCGGCGGCCTCGAGGACATGGCGGGCGACCTCGTCCAGGCGCTCCTCGAGCAGCGCCTCGCACCGCGCATGACGCGACACGGGCGGTCCAAGGGTGGCGGCAGCGGCGGTGGCCTCCCGGACGCCATGTCCGGCCAGCATGGCGAGGACCGCCGCCTCGAGACTCTGCGGCGCGGCAGGGTCGGCGACGCGGGAGCAATCGCCGGCAGTCGGTGCCAGAAACAGCAACAGCGTACCGCGGGGGCCCTCGCTGACGCCTTGCACGGTCTGTCGCTCGAAGATGCCCCTGGCGCCTTCGAGGATGCAGCGGTGGGCCAGCTCGGAGTCGGACACGGCGGCGTCAACGGTCACGACCATGATCGTGCTCAGCGCGTCGCTGGCCCGGCGACCCAGCGCCATGGGCGTGGCCGTCACGCTCTCCCACCGGCTGCGTCCGCGGCTGGAGATGCGCCCGGTTGCGGGCACAGGTCAGACCGGCTCAACCCACGACCTCCACCTGGATTCGCCGGCCATGACCCATGCGTCCGCGCGGACGTCCCAGAGGCACCGATCGACTGCTCACGCGCGTCCTCATATGGCGCTCACCCCACCGTCCTCTGCCGGAACGGCGCACGGTCCTCACCCGGGCGGCGCATTGGCACGATGACCCACGTGATCAACGAGCTGCTCTCGCAGAAGTGGCCAGCCCGTGCCATTTGCCCAATCTCGGGCCGAAAGGATCAAGGTGGTGCCAGGTGCACTCGTCAACCAAGCGGGAGAGGATCGTATCAAAATCTGTCGTTCGCGCCCGAAGCACCTCACGAATCCTGCAGAGGAGCACCGCTTCGGGAGAGGGCTTCATGGCGGGCGAGGATCCACCCGATCAGCTCTGGTATGGCGTCCTCGTCCTCCACCGGGAGGACCGTCTCTCCGTCGGAGGTCCGAGCAGGATGAGCCGGTCCCTCGTGGTGGCGGACCGCCTCCTCGGTGACGGGGGCAGCGCCGTGAAGGTGCACCTCGCGACGGCCGACGGCGAGCAGCTGACCCGTGAGTCGCGTGGCCCGCTCCGCCGCCTGCTGGATCTGCTCGACGTCCCGGCACACCGCGTCCCAGTGCTCACCGCCCGGCGAGTCCCTGGCCCTGGTGACCTCATCAGCGACGACGCCGGCGTGGTCGAGGATGACGGCGAGGAGGTTGTCGACGTCGTGCGCCACCCCACCGGCACGCTGCCCCAGGCTCTCGAGACGTTGCGACCGATGGAGTCGACTCTCGTTCCATTCGCTCTCGATCCGCTCCGTGACGTCACGAACGGCGTCCGCCGGCAGCACGATCTCACGAGACACGCTGGCGGCACCGGTGATCACGATGGTCGCCTCACCGATCGGGGACATGGTCAGTGACACGGCCACGACGCTGCCGTCCTTGCGCAGCCGCTCCGTGTCGTACTGCTCCACGCGGTCACCTCGAACGATTCGCTCGAGCACGGCCATCTCATCCGCCCTCCGCCCGTCGGGGATGAGCATGTCGACAGGGCGACCGATGATCTCACCTGCGGAGTAGCCGAGCAGGCGCTCGGCGCCTGGGTTCCAGCTGCTGATGACGCCGTCGAGGGTCTGGCCGATGATCGCATCATGTGAGGACTCGACGATGGATGCCAGCATCGCCTGCGCCTCGGCCGCTCGCTTCCGCGCGCTCAGGTCGCAGAGCCAGCGGGGACGGCGGTCCCATTGCGACGACGCGCCGGACTGGGTGGATCGACGCCAACACGCGCAGCGCGAGGTCGCCAGAGTGGAGAGAACTGCTCACGCTCATTGTGTCGGAGCTCGCGCTGCGCACGTCGAAGTTTGACCATGATGGTGTACCCGGGTCGTGCTCCTTTCAGGGTGCACGGCGGTGACCGCGATCGCCACCCACATCAGGCAGGCAGGCCCTGACCGATGCTCTTTGCAGGGAGGACGGAGTATCCCACAGCGCGGGCGGAAAGTCAGTAACAGACATCACGACGTGACGTGACCGCAGTCACACCGGGCTGGGTTGTGCCGGTTCTGGTCCGTACAACTGACGGGCCGCGAGGAGAGGAGTACACTGACCGGAAACAGGCATTCCACCAATGGGCGGGCGGATGATACCGCGCGTGTGTTCCGACAGTCACACGGTGACCGTGGTCGCGGACCCCCCGTGTTCCGCGCCCGGATACTGGCGCCGTGGCGCAGATGCCGACTGCCATGACCCGGATGGCGGTGACCCCGCGCGTGCCGACCGCCAGGCCGGCCAGACGAAGCCGATCCCGTCACTCTTCTGCTCGGACCTCGACCGGTACAGGACGTCGTTCAGCACCGATCGGTGCAGAGACAGGGGGGAATGATGGGCTTGACGTCCAGAGCCGGCGGTGAGGCGCAGTGGCCCGCGCCGGCGCTGGCGTCGTTTCGCTCGAGGATCGGTGACGACCTCTGGGGAGAGCTCGTGAGGGGCGCCCCGACCGTGCGCGCCGCGGCCGGTTCGGCGATCTTCAGCACCGGGGAGCGGCCTCGCCTCGCCGCCATCAGCGACGGGCTCGTCCGGCTGTTCACCTGGACCGGTGACGGGCGCCAGGTACCCCTCCGGCACGCACCCGCGGGAGATCTGATCGGCCTGGGAGCGCTGCTGAGCGGCACGGAGATCCTGAGCTCCGAGGTGGTCACCGACACCACGCTGGCCCTGCTCTCGATCGACCATCTTCGCGCGTTGGCGAGCGTCCATCCGGAGCTCTCGTGGGCGCTGACCGAACAGGTCTCCTGCTGGGCGTTGGAGTCGGTGGTGACTCTCCTGAGTGCGGGGTTCGAGAGCATGAAGGTCCGGGTCGCGCGGCACCTGCTCGATCACGGGACGTGGGGAGCGGATGGACAGATGGCGGTGCGGGCCACCCACCGGGCTCTCGCCGACGCAGTGGGGACGGCCCGGGAGGTGATCACGCGTGTCCTTCGAGCCTTCCGGGCGGAGGGGTTCGTCGACAACCGTCCCGGGCTGGTCATCGTCAGGCAGCCCGAGGAGCTGGCGCGCATCGCTCGTGGCGCCACCACGCGGTGAACCCCGCATCGGGTGAGCAGGATCACTCGCATCACCCGCTGAGCGGCGTCTCCACCATGCCGTGACCGTGACAACGACGCTCCCACACCGGTAAACGCTCGCAGATACCGCAGGGACGACGCGGGCACACTGCTCACATGATCATCGTGGCGATGACCGCATGGGGACCGTCGACCGTGGTCGTGCTCCTGGTCCTGCTGACCCTCGGCGCGCTGTGGGTCCTGCCGCGTTCTCGCGGCCGCCGCTGCATCCGCTGCGGCGTGAAGGTGAGACGGATCTTCGTCGCGTGTCCCCGGTGTGGCCGTCAGCTCATACGGCAGGCGAGTGCTGGAGCAGCCCTGCTCTGCGGCCCAGTGCGGCGACGTTGAGGATGGTGATGCTCCGCCGGTGGGTCTCCACCCAGCCACAGGCGCGCAGGCTGCGCAGCGCCTTGCTCACGGCCTCGCGAGAGGAGCACGTCCATGCGGCCAGCTCCTGTTGCGACAGCGGCAGGGTGATGCGCACCGATCCCTCGGTGTCCGCTCCGTAGTGGCACGCCAGCTCGACGAGGCGTCGCGCCACCCGGCCCTCGACATCCTGCGTGCCGAACTCGATGCGCTTGCGATCGGCATCGCGAAGCTTCCGCGTCACCATGCCGAGAAGGACGCGCGCCACACGTGGATGGGTTTCGAGGAAGGCGACGAAAGCGGCCGGGCTCAGCACGAGCGCCTCGAGAGCCTCCAGAGTGATCACCGTCGCCGAGCACGGGTCACTCTCGACGGCGGAGAGCTCCCCGATCAGATCGCCGGGGCCGAGTGCGCCGAGGATGGTCTCGCGACCGTCATCTGCGAAGGACGTGACCTTGACACGCCCGGTGAGAATCGCCACCACGCGGCGGGCCTGCTCACCCTCCTCCACGATGATTGCGCCTCGAGCGAAGCGCCGGGGGCGCCCGCGTCCAAGCAGATCCTCGGACTCCGCCGGCGTGAGAGTGGCGAGGAAACCGGCCAGCGCTGCGTGCGGTCTCGTGGTCAGCATCGCATCGCTCTCCCTCTGCCGATGGCCACCTCGAGGACGGGCCCAGCGTGCTGCATCAACCCTGGCCGTGGCTTCACTCTAGCCGGTGCACGCCGTCTGCCATGTGAACCTGGACGCAGAGCGAATGCGTAATGGTACCGGTCCGTCGAGGCCGCTCCGTGTCCCTGTGTGACCTCCCGCACAGCTCCTGCGTGCACTTCGTCGCAGACGCGCGGCGGGGGAGGGCGCAAGCTGCCGACACGGTTCATCCCACGCCTCACTGCGACGCCCAGGATGGTGTTGGGTCCTCCGTTGCCGAGGATGGAGACGATGCCGATCAGCACGCAGACGCAGCGTCCAGAGGGATGGTCCCCAATCTCACCCGGCACGCGGGACGCGCAGCTCGGCGGGAACGGGAGACCGCGCCGGCAGGGCGACCGGCCCGAGGGCGGAGTCGTGGACGAAGGGCTGGTCATCGTCCTCTTCACCGATGTCGAGGGCTCCACCGAGCTGAGCACGGGACGCGGCGATGCGGCCGCCCGCGACCTGCTGCGCATCCACGAGGAGCTGGTGCGCACTCAGGTCGCCGCTCACCAGGGCCGGATCATGGGAGGGCGTGGGGACGGTTTCCTGGTGACCTTCGCCTCCGCGCGGCGGGCGCTCGCCGGCGCGGTCGCGATCCAGCGGGCGCTGGAGGCGCATGCGGCGTGGGCGCCCCACGAGCACGTGCGGGTGCGCGTCGGACTCAACGCCGGCGAGGTCACCGGCGAGCAGGGCGAGCTCTACGGAGCGGCGGTGAACGCCGCCGCCCGGATCTGCGCGCAGGCGAAGGGAGGCGAGATCCTGGCGGCTGCGGTGGTCAAGGAGCTGGCGGGGACACTGCCGGGGATCGCCTTCGCGGATCGCGGCTGGGTCCGGCTGCGCGGATTCCCGGAGGACACCCACCTCCACGAGGTGACCTGGCGCCGAGAGGTGCCGGGCGGGTCGGAGCCGCCGAGGACCTCACTGGTCGGCCGTGATCGCGAGATGGCGACGCTCCACGAGCTCGTGGAGAGGGCGCTCGGCGGTCACGGCGCCATGGCGATGCTCCGCGGGGAGCCGGGAGTGGGCAAGACCCGCCTGGTCGAGGACCTCGCCGGCCGCGCCGCCCGGCGGGGGATGCTGGTGCTCATCGGGCACTGCCAGGAGACGGCCGGGACACCGCCCCATGCCCCCTTCGTGGAGATCATCGAGGCCGCAACGCGCACCGTGCCGGCTGAACGGCTGTCCCAGGCGCTCGGGCGTGACGCCGCCCAGGTCGCCAGGATCGCCCCGGAGCTGCTCCGCTTCTTCCCCGACATCCCGCCCCCCGTCACCCTCCCCGCTGAGCACGAACGGCGCTACCTCTTCAACAGCGTGCGGAACTTCTTCCAGCGTGCCAGCCTGCTCCGGCCGCTGCTGCTGGTGCTCGAGGATCTCCACTGGTCGGACGAGTCGACCCTGATGCTGCTGTGCCACCTGGCCGAGACGGTGAGGGACATGCCGATGCTGATCGTCGGCACCCATCGCGAGCTGGACGAGGACGTCCGGCACCCGCTCGCGGACGCCGTGGAGGTGCTGGTCCGCCGTCACCGCTGCCACCGGATGGCGGTCAGCCGGCTGTCCGAACGTGAGGTGGCGGCGATGATCCGCGCCATCACCGGACAGGACCCCTCCGATGCGGTCGTTGCGGCGATCCACGGGGAGACGGAGGGAAATCCCTTCTTCGTCGAGGAGGTGGTCCGATACCTGGTGGACGAGGGCCGGCTCGTCGATGACCAGGGGCGGCTCCGACCCGACGTGGCCATCGGCGACCTCGACGTGCCCGACCGTGTGCGCCTGGTCGTCGGGCGGCGGCTCGCACGCCTGGGCGGCGACACGCGCCGGGTGCTCACCGCGGCGGCGGTCATCGGTCGTGGGTTCGGCATCGACCTGCTCGAGGCGATGTCGGAGGTCGATGGCGAGGCGTGGCTCGAGGCCATCGACGAGGCGGAGCACGCCCGGCTCATCGTGCCCGGTGACGACGTGCGCTCGGCCGGGTACCGCTTCGCGCACGAGCTCATCCGCCAGACCCTGGTTGCCGAGGTCTCCCTGCCACGGCGGCAGCGGCTGCATCTCCGGGTCGCCGAGGCGATGCTGAGGATCGAGGCCGGGGGCGCACGGCTCCAGGCCGCCGAGGTCGCCCATCACCTCCTTCAGGCCGGGGCGCTCGCCGACCGGCAGACGACGATCCACTACCTGGCGCTCGCCGCCGACCGGGCCAACGCCGCGGCCGCCTTCGAGGAGGCGGTCCACCACGTTCGCACCGCCCTCGACCTGCTGCCGGACAGGGATCGATGCGGCCGGGCACCCCTCCTCGAGAAGCTGGCGCAGGCGCTGCACAGCGTGGGCCGGTGGGACGAGGCACTCGACGTCTGGCGGGAGGCGGCGGCGGGCCACGAGGAGTGCGGAGACGTCGAGGCGGTGGGCCGCGTCTGCGCGCACATGGCCAGTCAGCTCAACCTGAGCGGCCGGAACGCGGAAAGCCTGCAGGTGGCGAGCCGCGGACTGGATGCTCTGAGCGAGGGGAGCAGCCCCTGGCGTGTCCGGCTGCTGGCGTTGCGGGGCTCGTGCCTCAGCCAGTCGGGCGATCACGCGGCCGGTGTGAGCCTCACCGGTCAGGCGGTCGACCTCGCCGAGGCGCTGGGCGGGGGCCTGCTCGGTGGCGCGCTGGTGGCACGCGCCGCGCACCACTGGGCCTGGGGCGAGCTCTCCGAGACGGTGAGGATCGGGACCCGGGGAGCGGACATCTGCCGCACCACCGGGCACCTCGGGAGCCTGACCCACGCCCTGGGCATCGTCCAGCTATCCCTGACCACGATGGGACGCCTCGAGGAGGCCGCCGCCCTCAGGGAGGAGCTCCAGGACCTCTCCAGCCGATCGGGGCGCCATGGTGCCCTGTTCATGGCGGCCCTCGGCCGCTTCCTGGCACAGGCCACGTCCGGTGACCTCGAGGCCGCCCGCGGTTCCGCCGCCGGCGCCCTCGCCATGTGCCGCAGGACATGCCTGGCCTTCGTCGCCGACGGCCACGTCCTGCTCGGGGTGGTGGCGTTCTGGCGTGGTGACTGGAACACGGCGGTGGACGAGTTTCAGGAGGCCGACCGTGCGGAGCTGTCCGCCGGAGCGCTGGCGGGCGCCGCCACGGCGTTCCGGGTCCTGATCCAGGGCTACGAGGGAGACCGGGCCGGTGTGCTGGCGACGCTCGAGAAGAGCCGCGGGAGCCTCTCCGAGCCGGGGCAGTCCCGCTGCCTTCGGGCCTGGACGACGCTGCTGGCGCTGCCCGAAGCGCTGACGGCGGTCGGAGCGTGGAGCGAGGCGGCGGCCTTCTACCCGATCGTGAGGGAGGCCCTCGACCTGGGCGTCGTGCTCCGCCTGTACGACACCGCCCTGGTGCAGATGGTGGCGGGCCAGTGTGCCGCCGCCGGAGAGGACTGGGCGGTGGCGGAGGAGCACTACCGGACCGCCCTCGTCCAGGCGGAGGAGCTCCCGCATCGCATCGCGCGGCCCGAGGTCCGCCGCTGGCTCGCCCGGATGCTGCTCCGCCGCGGCGGGCGCGGCGATCGGGACGAGGCCCGCGACCTGCTGATGGATGCGATGGACGGCTACCGCCGCCTGGGGATGCCACGGCATCGCGAGATGGTGGACTCGCTGCTCCAGACCGGGTGGGAGAGAGCCGCGCAACGAACCGGGAGAGGAGGCTTCGACTGACGATGCCGACGAGGACGTGGGCCCCTGAAGAGCTCGAGCGTTGCCGTCACCGCGGCGACCCCGTGGCGGACGACGCCGTGGCGGCCGTCTTCACCGATGACGGGGAGGAGGCGGGACGCCAGCTGTTGCGGGCCGTCATCCAGGAGCCGTGGCCGCCCCGTCACGCGTGGCCTCCTGTGATCGCCGACTACCTGGACCAGACGGCACAGCTGCCGGACTGGCTCGACCCCGACCTCGTCGACGAGGCGGAGGGCGTCTTCGAGGACCATGGGTGGGCGACCTTCGGGCTCCTGGGCTGCTCCAGCCTGCCCCAGGGGTACGCCGTCCACGACATCGCCATGGTGCTGGGAACGACGCAGGACCTCGAGGCGCACGTCTACCGCCGCATCTGGGAGACGGCCCAGTTCACCCTGGACGTGATGTCACCCGGAGGCCTGAGGCCGGACGGCGCCGGAGTGCGGTCGGCGCAGAGGGTCCGACTCCTCCATGCCCTCGTCCGCCACCTCATCCTCGCGGAGCCTCCGGAGGAGCCCGCCGGCCACCCCGATTACGCTGCGGTGCTCGCAGCCACCCGCTGGCCGAAGGAGTACGGCACCCCGATCTCGCAGGCCTACATGGCCGGTACCGTCCTCGCCTTCTCGTACCTCATCCTCCGGGGGCTCGAGGACCTGGGCTTCCCCGACATCACCGATCGACAGGAGCAGGCGTACATCCACCGCTGGAACGTGGCCGGGCACCTTCTCGGTCTGAGTGACGAGCTCATGGCTGCGGACATGGAGGAGGCCGGCCGTCTCTTCCACGCCATCAGGGATCCGCAGCTGCGCAGCACCCCGGAGGGGAAGGATCTCACCCGCGCCCTGCTTCAGCTGATGGAGAGGCTGATCCCCGCTCCGCTGTTCGCCCTCAGGCCGCTGCCCCGTCTGCTCATGGTGGAGCTGTCCCGTCCGCAGGTCACCGATCTGCTGGATGTGCGCCTCAATCCGTGGGAGCGGATCACCCTGCCACTCGGCCTCGCCGGGATGCGCATCTGGGACCGGATCGCCGGCGGGCTGGATCGCGACGTGCCGGTCGTCAGAAGCGGGACCCGGTGGCTCTTCCGGCACATGATCCAGGAGTTCATCGGCCATCCCCGCGGCGGCCGTCGAGGCGCCTTCACCATTCCCGCTCACCTGCGGAACTCCTGGGGCCTGTGACAGCGTCGCGCTCCTGAGCGGCACCCCCCTGTCGCAACCCGATTGACCCCGGCATCTGTTCACACACTGGGTGTGAAGATCGACATTGAGGGAGCCTTCGAACCGCTCGATCATAGCGAGCGGATCCTCAGGGCCCGCTGGGCTCGTGGAAAGAGGAGGTGCCGAATGGCGGAGAGGATCGCGTGCGCGCAGCGCTCCGGCGATCCGGCGGCGACGGTTAGCATTGACGGCTGGGTCGCGACTCACGTATCGTGATACACGGTCTGTGCGGAGGGAGCGGCGGAGTGTGCTGGACCTCATTCGCTCTGCGCACTGGTGCGTCGCGTCATACGGCCATTCGCCTTGCGGAAAGGAGGGAGCGGTGACCGAGCATGATTGCCCAGGCGCACGGAGAGGAGGCCTGCTCCGCGCAGCAGGGGCAGGAGAGGCAACGGATGTCGACATCGTCGAGCGTGCCCTCGCGATCCTGGAGGAGGAATCGCGCTCATGGGTCCCTCGTCAGAGAGGAATCGCCCCGCAGTCCGAGGCGTTCGCAGGACCCGGCCGACAACGCGGAGACGGTATCCCATGATCTGCCTCCGCTGCGCCGGCGAGAACGGCACTCTGAACCGCTTCTGCGTTCACTGCGGGACCCAGATGGGTCATGGGTGTCTGAGCTGCGGCTTCGAGAACGCCGTCGAATCGAGGTTCTGCGGTGGTTGCGGCGCCCGCCTCCAGGAGGTGCGCGCGGACGATCATCAGGGCGAGCGCCGCCAGCTCACCGTCCTGTTCTGCGACGTGGTCGGCTCCACGGAACTCTCCCAGCTTCTCGATCCCGAGGACCTCCGTGAGCTGATTGCGGTGTACCAGGAGATCTGCGGGCGCGCGGTGCTCGCCCACCAGGGTCACGTCGCCCAGTACCTCGGCGATGGCGTGGTCGTGTACTTCGGCTACCCGCAGTCGCACGAGGACGAGGCGCAACGCGCGGTGCGCTGTGGGCTCGACATCCTGGAGGGGGTGCGAACTCTCCACGCCAGCGGCAGATTCGCCGGGCAGACCTCCCTCGACGTTCGGCTCGGCGCCCACACCGGACGTGTCGTCGTCGGCCCGGTCGGCGCCGGCGATCGCAAGGAGCGCATCGCCCTCGGTGACACGCCCAACATCGCAGCCCGCATCCAGTGCCGTGCGGGCGTCGGCACCCTCACCGTGAGCGAGGCCACCTGGAGGATCGTCGAGGGATACGTCACCGGCGAGTGCCTCGGCGAGTTCGAGCTCAAAGGCGTCTCCAAGCCGATGCGGCTGTGGCTGATCACCGGTGTCGGCGCGTCGAGGGAGCGCATCGAGGTCGCCAGCCGCCTGACGCCCTTCGTCGGCCGCGAGCGCGAGCGCTCGATCCTCAGTGAGGCCTGGGTCGACTGCCAGACCGGGCGCAGCCACTTCGTCCTGCTGCGTGGCGAGGCAGGGATGGGCAAGTCACGCCTGGCACAGCTCTTCCGCGACGAGGTGCAGTTCCTCGCAACCCGAGTGCTGTTCATGCGGGCGACCCCGTACGGCAGCAACAGCCCGTTCCAGCCGGCCATCGAGCTGCTGGAGCACCTGTTGGTGCTGGAGCGCACCGCACCCCCGCAGGACCGCCTGGATCAGCTCGAGGAGGGCCTTCGAGCCCTCGGCCTCGACGAGGCGGAGGCGGTGGTGCTGTTCGCCTCGCTGCTGTCCATCCCCGTCGACCATCGATACGCTCCGCTCCCGATCTCTCCCGCACGCCGACACTGCAGGACACTGGAGCTCTTCGTCGAGCTCGTCGCGGCGGTCGCTCGGGCCGGCCCGACCCTGCTGCTGGTCGAGGATCTGCACTGGTCCGACAGCTCCACCGTGGAGATGCTCGAGCTGCTCGTCAGCACCACTCCGGAGGCGCCGTTGCTGGGAGTGTTCACGGCGCGGTCGGAGTTCGAGCTGAACGCCCACTGGACGACGCCGACCACGCTCCGCGCCATCGACCTCCCCAAGTTCGAACGCACCGAGGCCGAGACGGTGGTGCGCGGCGTGGCCCTGGGCAAGCCCGTCCCCAGCGACGTGCTTCGGCGGATCCTCGCCCGCTCCGACGGTGTCCCCCTCTTCGTCGAGGAGCTCACCCACTCGGTGCTGGATTCGGGGATGCTCAAGGAGAGGGCGGCGTGCTGGGAGGCTGTCGGCCCTGTCTCTGCCGAGACGATCCCGGCGACGATGGATGCCTCCCTGACCGCCCGCATCGACCGGCTCGGCGCATCCCGGGCGACCGCGCAGCTGGCCGCGACCATCGGACGGAGGTTCCGGTTGGAGCTGCTTCGCGACGTGAGCGAACGGGACGAGGCGACCCTGGCCCGGGACCTGGAGCACCTGGTGCAGGCCGGTCTGGCATGGTCGGTCGACGACGAGGCGGACACCTACGAGTTCAAGCACGCTCTGGTTCGCGACGCCGCGTACAACTCGCTGCTCCGGTCGACCCGCCAGAGCTGTCACAGCCGCATCGCCCGGGCCCTGCAGGGGCGCTTCGCCGACCAGGTGGCGTCGCGTCCGGACCTCGTCGCCCAGCACCTCACCGAGGCAGGCGAGCACGAGGAGGCCATCCCCTTCTGGCAGGCGGCGGGTCAGCAGGCGCTCGCACGAGCCGCGGTCCTCGGCGCCGCCGGGCACTTCGAGCGGGCGATCGACTGCCTGGGACGCCTGCCATCGACGCCCGAACGGCAGGAGTGTGAGCTCGAGCTCCAGATCCTGATCGCACCTCTCCTGATGAGCGTCTACGGATGGGGATCGATGGAGGTCGAGCGTGCCTGTGGCCGCGGCCTTGCCCTGGCAGAGGAGCTGCAGCGTCACGACGCAAGCTACACGCTCGTATGGGGACTGTGGTCGTTCAGCTTCCTGCGCGGAGACTTGGCATCCGCGCTGGACGTGGCCGAACAGGTTCTCGGGATGGCGCAGGGCTCGGGCTCGTCGATGATCCGGTTGACCGGGCACCACGCCATCTCCTACACCCTGGTCTATCGAGGCGAGTTCCAGCGTGCTCTGAAGGAAGCCGATGCCGGCCTGAGGCTGTACGACTTCGAGCAGGAGAGGGAGCTGGCCAACGGGTTCTCCGTGTCGTCCGCGGTCTCCCTGCTCGCCTCGAGAGGCCATGCCCTGTGGATGATGGGCCGCGTCGTCGAGGCGGACGACTGCTGGGCTGAGATGGTTCAGCTCGCACGAGACCTCGAGCACCCACTCAGCTCCCCAGAAATGCTTGGCGGATTCGTACATGATCACGCTTGGTTCGGGCCTGAGTTCTCCTCCTCCTCCTGCCGGCGGCCGCTGATCTTCCATTGCTCGATCAGCCGGGTCTTCCAGCCCTTCGGCGGAGGCCAGGGCACGCCCCACTCGGCGAGCTGCGGTCGCGTCCAGCCGCTGGCCTCCGTACGGGCTGCCTCGATGTCATCAGGAGAAGGGACCACCATCAGCCGATCGTAGGGCCGCCTTGCCGCCCGGCGCGGGGTTTCGTCTCAGAGCTCGCCGCCGTGGTGGTTGATTTTGTCAAGCTGTTGTGGCCCAGTTTGTCGCTCTGAACTGGCCCAACGGCTGGGGCTGGCGTGGTCGTGACGGTGGGGGTGTGCGTCAAGTCGCTGTGTTGTCGATCACCGGTCTGTCGACCGTGCTCTGACCGTTCTCGAGGTGGTGGGCGTAGGTAGGCTGGTAGCGCACCTTCACTTGTAGGGGTGCGTGTGCTGATCGG
>JAQBPH010000602.1:0-4344 GCA_028287625.1 Chloroflexota bacterium
GTGGGCGACAGCATCCACGTCGACACCTCGTACGGCGGCTTCCAGTACCAGGTGAGCTCGGTCCGTCCCACCACCCCGGGCGCCGACCTCGGCCCCGACGCCCCCGACCTCCGGCTCGTCTACCACACCGGCGGCGGCCTGGCGGTGGTCGTCGCCGACCTCGTCCCCGGCGATCCCAACACCGCCGCGGAGCTCGCACAGGAGATCGCCGTCACCCGGGCGGAGCGCACCGCGGAGGCCGCCGCCATCGCCTCCGGCGGCACCGTCCAGCTGGCCCCCGGCCACCTCTACCCGCCGGCCACCGGGCCGATCACCCAGCTCTTCGGTCCCACCGACTTCTCCCTGGAGTTCCCCTTCACCTACCAGGGCGTCTACTACCCGCACTTCCACACCGGCCTCGACCTCGGCATCGCCACCGGCACCGCGGTGCGCGCCGCCAGCGCCGGCACGGTGGTGCTGGCCACCACCAACACCGGACCCGACGGCCGGCCGGTGGGGTACGGCACCTACGTCCTGATCTATCACGGCGGCAACCTCTTCACCCTCTACGGCCACCTCTCCCAGCTCGCCGTCACCGCCGGCCAGAGGGTGGCCGCCGGCCAGGGCATCGGCCTCAGCGGCTCCACCGGCAACAGCACCGGCCCCCACCTCCACTTCGAGGTGCGCCAGGGACAGACGCCGGTCGATCCCCTGCCCCTGATCCGCGGCTGAGGCGCCGGCAGAGCCTACAATCCGGCGCCGTGTTCGTCGCCGGTCTCCGCTCCATCGACCGCGTCCGCGGTGGAGGCTGGCTCGACTGCCCGAACTGCCACGAGCACGCCGCCCAGGACGTGGTCGACGAGATGCGCTTCCTGGGGCTGCTCGGCTATCGCCTCACCCCGGTGGGGCGCCGGCGGGTGCTGGTCTGCCGGCGCTGCCAGTTCCGGCGGCCGGCGACCGAGGCCGAGCTCGGCCGGCTGAGCACCGGCGGCGGCCGCATCCAGCGCGCCTGGCTGGTGCCGATCGGGCTGCTCCCCCTCATCGCCATCGGCGCGGCCGCCCTCGTCCTGGCGACCCGCCACCCGGCGACCATCGAGGACACCCTCACCTTCACCAACGACACCGCCCAGCCGGTGGCGCCGGTCAGCCTGCGCCGGCCGCTCTCCTGGAACGCGGCGCCGAACACCGACAGCACCCCGCCCGACTACACCATCAGCGACCCCACCCAGCGGATGGTCGGCAGGCTGCGGCGCCTCACCGACAGCGGCAGCCTCGCCCAGCTGCTCACCCAGCACTACATGGACGACAACGGCATCAACGACACCGGCGTGCCCGACAGCCTCCCCGCCGCCACCGCGGTGCAGATCGCCGGCGGCCCGGCGCTCAGGGTGCGCTTCTCCTACACCAGCACCGGCGAGCCGGCGCAGACCACCTTCCTCGGCTTCTTCCACGACGGCATCGGCTACACCCTGACCTACGTGGCCAAGGGGACGGCGCAGTTCGCCACCCTCGCGCAGGTCGCCGACACGGTGGACCGGAGCATCCGCTTCACCGCCACCGAGACCCCGGCACCCTGCCCGAGCCCGAGCCCGAGCCCGAGCCCGAGCCCGAGCCCGGTGGCGACGGCCACGCCCGGAGGGTCGCCCTCGCCGACGCTGCCCGCCGTCGCCGGCTCGCCGCAGCCGTGCACCGGCCCGGCGGGCACGGAGACGCCCACCGCCGCCCCCCGCTGACCGGGGAGAGCTCAGGAGGCGTCCTCCACCGCCGCCACCGGCTCCTCCCGCCCCGGCCGGGCGAGCGCCGCGGCCACGTACACGGAGATGTCGTCGACCTGGAGCCGGTCTCCCAGCGCCTCCGACGAGATGCCCTCGTCGAACATCGACAGGCAGAAGGGGCAGGCGGTGGCGACCCGGCTCGCCTCGGTCTCGACCGCCTGCTTCACCCGGCGATGGTTGACCCGCGGCTGCCCCTCCTCCATCCACATCCGGCCGCCGCCCGCGCCGCAGCACATCCCCTCGCTGCGGCTGCGCGCCATCTCGACCAGCTTCAGCCCGGGGATCCTCTCGAGGATGTCCCGGGGCGGCGCGAAGATGTCGTTCCAGCGGCCCAGATAGCAGGAGTCGTGGTAGGTCACGGTCGCGTCGAGGGGATGCGTCAGCGTGATCCGCCCCGACTCGAGCAGATCGCGGATGAGCTGGCTGTGGTGGATGACCTGGTAGTGGCCGCCAAAGCTCGGATACTCGTTGGTGAAGGTGTTGAAGCAGTGGGGGCAGGGGGCGATGACCTTCTTCACCCCGTACTTCGTGAGGGTCTCGACGTTCTCCCTGGCGCGCTCCTGGAAGAGGTACTCGTTGCCGATGCGCCGCGCCGGGTCGCCGGTGCAGCGCTCCTCGGTGCCCAGGATGGCGAAGTCGATTCCGGCGGCCTGGAGGATCTTCACCAGCGCGGTGCCGATGGTCTTGGCGCGGTCGTCGAAGGAGGCGGCGCAGCCCACCCAGTAGAGGTACTCGGCGTCCGGCCTGTCCTTGACGAAGCTGACCCCGAGCTGCTTCGCCCAGTCGGCGCGGGTCTGCTGGGAGAGGCCGTAGGGGTTGGCCTGGTTCTCGATGCCGCGCAGCGCCTGCTCGGCCTGCTTGGGCATGCGCGACTCCTCGAGGACGAGGTGGCGCCGCATGTCGAGGATCTTGGGCACGTGCTCGATGAGCACCGGGCACTGGTCCATGCAGGCTCCGCAGGTGGTGCACGACCAGAGGGTCTCGTCGAGGATGGTGCCGCCGATCAGCGGCCGCTCCTCCCCGCCCGCCTTCTCCACCGCGGTCCTCACCTGGTCGGGGCTGAGCCAGGAGGGCTGGAAGTGACCGGGCACCGCACCCTCGCCGTGGCCGTCCTCCTCGGTGACCCACATCCCGCCCTCGACTTGGTGGGCGCGGTGGGTGGTGGCGGCGTAGCCGCCGGCGAGCGTCTCGTAGGCGTGGTCGCGCAGGTCGGTGATCAGCGTCTTCGGCGACAGCGGCTTGCCGGTGTTGAAGGCGGGGCAGTGGGTCTGGCAGCGCCCGCACTCGGTGCAGGTGTAGAGGTCGAGCACGTCCTTCCACGAGAGATGCTCGAGCCTGCTGGCGCCGAAATGCTCGACGTCCGGGGCCTCGAAGTCGGGGGTGGGCAGGCCGCCCTTGGGCCCGAGGTTGAGGAGGAAGACGTTCGGGGTCGAGGTGATGATGTGGAGGTGCTTGCTGAAGCCGAGGTAGACGAGGAAGCCCAGCACCAGCGCGAGGTGGGCCCAGAAGAAGACGCCGTGGAGCACCTCGAGGGAACGGCTGTCCGCCCCCAGCGGGTCGAAGAGCCGAGAGAGGGCCGAGGCGAAGGGCCGCCAGGTGGCCACCGCCTCGGGCGGGCTGCCCTGGGCGATCCTGGTGGCGTAGTTCAGCTGCATCGCGCTGAGCAGCGTCCCGATCCAGGCCAGGATGAGCACCGCGTCGCGGGTGTGGCTGCCGCGGAAGCGGACCGGCCGCACGATCAGCCGGTTGATCAGCGCCATCACCACCCCGGTGAGCGCCAGGGTGCAGAAGAGGTCCTGCAGGAAGGCGATCGCCCCCGAGCCGGGCACGTCGTCGAAGTGGAAGCCCACCCAGAGCGCCTCGACCATGGCCTGGAGGATGGCGGTGAGCAGCACCACGAAGCCCCAGAAGATGAGCGCGTGCATGATGCCGGCGTAGGGCCAGCGCAGCAGCCGCGCCTGGGCGAGGACATAGACGCCGAGGGCCTTCAGCCGCCTGCCGATGTGGTCGAAGCGGGGGTCGGGGCGCTCCGCCGAGAGCATCAGCCCGACCAGCTTCCGCCACCGGATGGTGCTGAGGTAGACGGCGCCGCCGAGCAGCAGGACGAGTGCGATGGGACTCAGGACGGCCGTCACCGCGGCAACCTCCGGCGTGATGGGATGGGCGCGATTATAGGAATCGTGTCCTCAGCGACCGGTCCAGGTGGGCTGCCGCTTCTCGAGGAACGCACCCACCCCCTCGCGAGCGTCGGCGGTCTCGAAGAGGGCCGCGAACTCGCGGCGCTCGACCTCCAGGGCACCGGCGATGGGCAGCGGCATGCCCTCGAGCACCGCCCGCTTGGTGGCGGCCACCGCCAGCGGCGCCTTGCCGGCGAGCTTCTCGGCGAGGGCGAGGGCGGCGGCGGTCAGATCTGCGCCGTCGACCACCTGGGAGACCAGCCCGATCGAGAGGGCGGTCTCGGCATCGACGGGGTCGCCGGTGAGCAGCAGCGGCATCGCCCGGCCCTGCCCGACCACCCGCACCAGCCGCTGGGTGCCGCCCCAGCCGGGGATGATCCCGAGGTTGATCTCGGGCTGGCCGAGGCGGGCGG
>JAQBPH010000606.1:0-3210 GCA_028287625.1 Chloroflexota bacterium
GTGGCGAGCCATTGGTCGGACTGCTCCACCACCGCGCTGTCGAGCGTCCTCGTATCGCGGCCCGATTCCGCCTCCGTGACCGTGAACCGGGGGACGAACACGTGCCGCGGCACCCGCTCGAAGGCGCGCCGCCACTCAGGCGATCGGATGGCGCCCATGCTCACCAGCTCGGCGGCGAGCTGGTGTCGTAGCTGCGAGATGCGGTGCGTCATCGTGGGCGCTGGAGGATCGGCTTGCAGGGCGCCGGCCTGCAACCGCCGTCGGGTTTGACGGGCTGGCAGTCTGGTGGGAGCGTAGCTCGACGGGAGAAGGCCGCCGCCAGCTTCGCGCGCACCGGTGCCGCATCGCTGTTGATCTCCGCCAACGCACGGTGACGCACGCTGCCGATCACCATTGAGCGGGCAAAGACGCACGGAAGAACCTCACCTCCGGGCGTGACGGCGAGCACTCCATCCGCGCACCGCCCGCAGAGCTGGTCCACAGCGGGCTCCTGGTCGCGGATGCCCCTGCCCACGTGACGCAGCCGGTCGACGTCGACCTCCTCCACGCCCAGGTGGCGCAGGTGGTTCACCGTGCCGTTGACATCCTGGCTCTCGGTCATGCTGATGACCGCGACCCGCAATCGGATGCCTCTACGAACTGCCTCGCGGACGTTCGCCAGCGTCTTCTCATGGCTCCGGCGGCCGGTGATCGCGTCGTGCTCACGTGCGTCGCCCGAATAGTAGCTGCACGCGAGGCGCACGCCGGGGTGTTCGAACACACGCCAAAGCTCGTCGGTCACGCGCACCATGTTGCTGAATATCTCGACTCCTACACCACGGCGAGCCGCATGGCACACGAGCGCCGGGAAGTCGGGGTGCAGGGTGGGCTCGCCGCCGATGAACTGTATCAGCGACACACCGAGATCGACGGCTTCGTCGATGACCCTCGTCCAGTCCGCGCGCGTCATGCTTCCGTGCGTGCCTCGCGGACCGCTCTCCGCGTAGCAATGGCGGCAGTGCAGCTGACACTTCCCAGTCAGCTCCAACCAGATGAACGAGAGCTGTGCCTGAGCCAGCGCGCCGCTCGTCAGCCCCATCGAGGCCAGCACCGCCGCGGGTCACCGCCGAGCCGCATGAGCGCTGCGACCAGGGGTCTGTCCCGCCGGTCAAGATCGGCTAGGAGAAGGTCCACCGCCGCCTGTGGGTCTGAGCCAACGATCGCGTCGAATGCTCCCCATGTATCTGCTCGTGCTTGGGTCAGGCTGTCCTCCGCGCTGCGCAGCGCCGCGTGAAGCGTGACCGGCGTCGGACAGCTCATCGAGATCCGGTTGCGGCGGGCAACTGACGCCGGCGCGCGCGGCGCTCCGCATTCAGCCGACGGCGCGCCTCGCGCTTGGCCTGGCGTTCCTGGCGTCTGTCCGCGGCGTCGAGGTGCTTGAGCAGCTTGGTCCTGCTGGTGGGCATGGTCTACTCCTTCGGTCGTGGCGACCTTGACAGCGCTGGTATCCACATCCAGGCCCGGCCGCAGGCCTAGCAAACTCCCTCAATCCCTCGCAGTGAAGTGTCATCCGGTCATCATCTTGTCCCGACCGCCAATCCGATGACAGGTGAGGCGATGCCGCGAGGGTCGAGATGACTGCGTCCGCCTTCGGAAGCCTTACGCAGGGCTGCAATGGGCGAACAGCGCGACCCCGCTCCGAGGAGGTCGGACCGCCGCCTCAGGCTAGCGGAGCGGACGTGCGATCAGGCGCACGTCTGGCCCGATGCGAGTGACCTCGTCCAGTTCAAACCGCCGGACAGCGTCGATCGACGGCGCGCCAGTTCCCTCCAGCGCCGAGAGGCCACCTCCGCCGATGAGCGCCGGCGCGATGTAGGCGACCACCCGGTCCACCAGGCCCGCGGCGACGAAGGACCCGGCCAGGGTTGGGCCTCCCTCCAGGAGGATGGTGCGCACCCCGTTCTCTCCAAGCGCGCGGAGCAGGGCTTCCAGGTCCAGCCCTCCGCTGTTCACCCGCGGCAACCGCACAAGGGTGCACCGGCCCTCCAGATGACTGGCGTCGGCGTCGTCCGCCACGGCGATGAGCGTCGGAGCCGCATCGTCGAGAACCCGCGCGCCGACAGGGGTTCTTGCCCGACTGTCGACAACGACTCGCAGTGGCTGGCGGGAGACCTCAACGTGCCGCACGGCCAGGTGGGGGTTGTCTGCCTGCTGCGTGCCCGACCCGACCATCACCGCGTCCGACTCGGCCCGCAGCCGGTGGGCATCGGTCCGCGCCTCCGCACTGGTGATCCATTGACTCGAGCCGTCCGCTGCGGCGAGGCGCCCGTCGAGGGAGGCACCGAATTTCCACGTGACCAGCGGCCGTCCCACATCCATCAGGTCGCCCCCTCAGACCATGCCCGACATGACGTCGCACACCTCCGCCACGGCGGGAAGCTCGCGCCACTGGGCCAGCCGCGGCTGGAGCTGGTGCAACTCCTTCCGGATGCGGTCCGAGCCTGTGGTGCCGACGATCTCCAGCGCCTGCCGCGCGTTCACCGCGGCGCCGTCCGGGTTCCCGGTCGCCGCATGCGCGCACGCCAACCTCGAGAGGTAGACGCCTCGATCCCGTCGATGAACCGCTGGTAGTCGGACCAACTCCGCCTCGAAGAGCTCGACGGCGCGCTCCGGCGAACCGAGTTCCATCCAGCACGTGGCCCGCTGGATCTCCACGAACTGGGGGATGCAGTAACGAGCCGGTCCCTCGACCGTCCTGTCCGCGGCCGAGAGCTGCAGCGCCTCGTCCAGCTTCCGCTGGCAGGCCACCTCATCGCCGGCCAGCGCATGCCCGTGCGCTTCCTGTTGAGCAGCGACTGCCCGCACCCGAGGTGTCAGACGGTCGCTGTGCTGCGCCGCCTGCGCAAGACCGATGGTTCGACCCGCATCGCGCTGCGTCGCCGCCTGGCTGCTCTTGCGCATCAGCACATACGACACCATCAAGGCGTCGTCCACCTCGTGCGCCCAGTCCATCGCGCGGTCCGCCCAGTATCCGGCCGCCGGAGCGTTTCCGCTGTCCTGGTTGAGCCAGCTGGCGAACTCCGCGTATCGCACCCCCACGCTGAGCAGTTCCGATCTCTCGGACCCGGTCGCGACAGCCAGCAGATGCTGTACCAACCCGAGGTGCGCATCGACCGTCGAGAGCAGCAGCGCCGGACCGAACAGCCAGTCTCCGGTGACGAACTCAGATCG
>JAQBPH010000069.1:0-4478 GCA_028287625.1 Chloroflexota bacterium
GCCGGCGAGCCGCCGCTCCAGCTGGGCGACGCGGGCGCTGAGCGCGGCCAGGGCGGCGCCGCCGTCTCCCGTCCCCGGGCCGGGCCCGGCCGGGCCGCCGCCGTGGAGGAGGCGGAGCAGGCTCAGCTCGACCTGGAGACGGGCGTCCACCGGCTGGCGGAGGTTGATCTCCGCGGCGGCGAAGGCGTCGAGCGCCTCGACCCAGAGGCCGCGGCGGGCGGTCCCGGCGAGCTCGCGGCAGATCTCCTCCTCGTCGGCGCCGAGGTCCGCACCGTCGGAGGCTCCCAGGGCCACCAGCTCGGCGGCACGGGCCAGCCGGGACAGGTCGCGGAGCAGCTGGCGGGCGTCGGCGCCGGACTCGAAGGCGCGGGCGGTGGCCCGCAGGGTCTCGCCGGCGTCGCCGGCGGCGAGGCCGAGCAGCAGCGAGCCCACGGCGGCGGGGTCGGCGAGGCCCAGCGAGCGGCGCACCGTCTCCAGCCGCAGCGGCCGCTCGCCGGTGCCCAGCGCCTGGTCGAGGAGCGACATGGCGTCGCGCACGCTGCCCTGCCCGGCGCGGGCGAGCAGATCGAGCGCGGCGGGCTCGGCCTCGACTCCCTCCTGGCCGAGGATGCGGCCGAGGTGGGCGGCGATGTCCGGCCGCTCGACGCGGCGGAAGTCGAAGCGCTGGACCCGCGAGCGCACCGTTTCCGGCACCTTGTGCGGCTCGGTGGTGGCGAGGATGAAGAGGACGTGGGGCGGCGGCTCCTCGAGGGTCTTGAGGAACGCGTTCCACGCCTCGGTGGTGAGCATGTGGGCCTCGTCGATGATGTAGACCTTGCGGCGAAGCGAGGCGGGAAGGAACTTGACCCGCTCGCGCAGCTCGCGCATCTCGTCGATGCCGCGGTTGCTCGCCGCGTCGATCTCGAGCACGTCGACGGCGCCGCCACCGAGCACCTCGACGCAGGCCGTGCAGCGATTGCAGGGCTCGCCGCCGGCGGGCTGGAGGCAGGTGATCGCGCGGGCCAGGATGCGCGCCGTCGAGGTCTTGCCGGTGCCGCGGATGCCCGAGAAGAGGTACGCGTGGGCGAGCTCGCCGCTGCGCACCTGGTTGCGGAGCGTGTCCGCGACATGAGCCTGCCCGATCAGGTCGGCGAAGGTCGCCGAGCGGTACTTGCGGTAGAGGGCGATGCTCACCGGCGGACGCGATCTCCTCGGCAGGGGTGGACGGGCGACCACCTCCCCCCCGTGTCAGGGGGGAGGGGTAGTCGCGCACCCCACGTCGATGGCGTGTCGCCGGCGCTCACCCGACGGCCCAGCTCGGGCCAGGTTGGCTGCGGCACCCCCGGGGGACCGCTTACCGCTGCTTCCTTCCGGACCTGACGGGGTTCACGGGCCCGGGTTGCGCAGGACCCGGCCGTCAGCGCCGATGCCGTCGGAGCAGACCCGAGAACGCACCCCCTCGGTGGGGAATTCGACCCCGCTATAGCGGATTGCGGGTACAGGGCACCGCTATCTCCCCGTCTAGCGCGACCGCCGCCGATTGTACCCAGCCGAGCCGGGGCCAACACGATGCCCCGGGCCAGGCGAGGTGACGATCACATGACGTTCGGCGCAACCGGCCAGAGCAGGGCGAAGCAGCTCCCCTCCCCCACCCGGCTCTCCACCTCGACCGTGCCCCCGTGGGCTTCGACCAGGCGGCGCACCAGGGCGAGCCCCATGCCGGTGCCGCCGTAGGTGCGGGTGGCGGTGTTGTCGACCTGGTAGAAGCGCTCGAAGACCCGCGTCAGCGCGTCCTCGGGGATGCCGATGCCGGTGTCGGCCACCTCGATGCGCACCATGCCGTGGCCGTTGCGGTGGCTGCGCACCGACACCCTCCCCCCCTCGGGGGTGAACTTGACCGCGTTGTCGAGAAGCGCCCGGAGCGCCTGGCCGAAGCGGGTGGGGTCGGCGTAGACCTCGACGTCGGGAGGCACGTCGACGCTGAGTGAGACCTGGAGCCCCTCCTTCAGGCGGGTCTGGACCGCGATCACCGCCTCCTCCACCGCGCTGCGCACCTGGGTGGGCAGCGGCTTGAGGCTGAGCGTGTCGGACTCGAGGAGGGAGAAGTCGAGGATGGTCTCGACGATGTCGTAGAGCTTCTTCGAGGCCACCTGGATGTCGTGGAGCGCCTCGGTCTTGTGAGCGTCGTCCCAGGTCTCCCAGCACATCTCCAGCAGGTCGCCCATGCCCATGATCGCGGTCAGCGGGGTGCGCAGCTCGTGCTGGACGGTGCCGAGGAAGTCGGACTTCAGGGCGTCGAGCTCACGCAGGCGGCGGACCGTCTCGCGCTCCTGCTCGAAGAGCCGGGTGTTCTCGAGGGCGATGGCGGCATTGTTGGCGAGCACCGCCAGGGTCTGCTCCTGGCCCTCCACCGGGGGCTCGCCGGCGCGGGTGATGACCGCCAGGGCTCCCACCACGATGTCCTGGTAGAACATCGGCACCGCGAGCAGGCCTCCCGCCCGCCAGCCCGGCGGCGGCCGGTCGACGCGGACCGAGCGACCCTCGAGGAGGTCGCCCACCACCTTCCAGCTGGAGAGGTCGGGGGAGTGGCCCTCGACCCCGTGGACGGCGCGCAGCGTCAGGTTGTCGCCGTCCCGCACCATCAGCAGCGCCGCCGAGCCGTGGCCGACGATGGCGGCGGCGGCGCCCACCACCGCCTCCTGGAGGCCCTCGACGCCGCGGGTGGTGGTGGTCAGGGCCCGGGAGACGCCGCCGAGCTCGTCCACGGCGCCGTCGAGGCGGGCGCGCGCCTGCTCGATCTGGGTGACGTACTGGGCGATCTCGGCGCGCATCCGGTTGACGCCGTGGGCGAGGCGGCCGAGCTCGTCCGACGAGGTCACCGGGATGTCGGTGGAGTAGTCGCCGCCGGCGATGCGGGCGACACCACGCTCGAGCCGGTTGACCGGCCGGCGCACGAAGCGCTCGACGAAGAGGAAGACCAGCAGCGCGGTCCCGAGGATGGCGAAGATGGCGATCAGCCCCAGGGTGAACTCGTCGCTCCGGGTGTCGCCCGTGAAGTCGGAGAGCTTCACCTCGACGCCGACGTACCCTGCGATCCTGCCGTCCGGCCCCAGCAGGGGAACGAAGCTCCCGGCGACGGTGCCGACGCCGGAGACGTCGTACGTGCCCTGCGGCTGCTGCTGGCGGCCCCGGATCGCGTCGGCGATGACGGCGGGGGTGGTGCCGGCGGACGACGTCCTGCCGTCCTGCGAGAGCCTGGCCACGATCCCCGCCTGCTGGACGGGGATGAAGGCGGTCGCATAGCCGATCACGCCCTGGAAGTGCTGGAGCTCGTCGACCAGCGGAAGCACCTCGACCACCGCGGCGATCGGACGCTTGCCGGACTGGTCGAACACGGTGTCGCCCGCGTCATAGACGGCGTGGAGACCCTTGGCGTCCCGGAACAGCTCGAGGCCGTAGAGCTTCCCCGTCCCGGCGAGAGCCCCCTGCAGGGCCAGCGAGTCGGAGCCGGGAACCACCTTGCCCGCGGGTCCGTACGTCCCGCTGGCGTCGACCAGGACGGAGTACTCGCCGAAGGCACCGGTTCCGGCGCCGGCGATCTGGGTCTCGACGGCTTTCATGAGCTTCTGGAGCTGGTCCGCCGTCGTGCTCTGGGCGACGATCTGGTTCACCTGCGACGCGACCGACTTGGCGCCGAGCTGCAGCGTGGGCGTGCCGATCTTCTCGAAGAGCTGACCGATGACCTTGGCGCGATTGCCGGAGTTGGTGATCGCCGCGGTGCGGGTCTGCTGCTCGCGGCTGATCAGCAGGAAGGCACCGATGCCGACCACGAGGATCAGCGAGAGCGCCACCCCCGCGGCGAGCAGGCGCAGGGCGAAGGAGGAGCGGAATCGACTCCTCACCCACAGACCTCCGCCGCCCGGCAGGGCGGCGTCAGTTCGTGGTCGCAGTCCACCGGCGCCGCACCACGACCACAAGGCCGACGAGGGCGGCGAGGTCGAGAAGGCCGAAGAGAGGCCAGATGATGAGGCCGTGCCCGAAGCTCAGCCCCGAGACCAGGCCCACGGTCTCGTCGTGGGGGGGCTGCGGGGTGCCGAGTCCCGACTGACCGGCGCCACCGCCGCTCGGGCGCTGGGAGGATCCGGTCGGGATGGTGTTCAGGAAGGTGCCGGTGGTGGTCCCCGCCGGCACGGTGGTCCCCGGGTCTGCCGCGCCCGATCCGGGCGCCGTGCCGGCCGCGGAGGCGGAGGGCCCGCCGGGCGCCTGCGGCTCTGAGGACCCGCTGCCGACGCTGGGGAGGCCGGGGAGCACGGGGGGCACGGCTCCCACGAGGCAGGTGCTGCCCAGCGAGGCGGTGCAGCTCGATCCCAGCAGGCAGAGCAGGGTGCCGACACAGACGCCCGGGCTCGAGGCCGGCGACCCGGGGGACGGCTGGGTGGTCGGGACGGTGCTGATCACGCAGGTCCGGAGCAGGGTGGCGACGCAGGAGTTGCCGCCGA
>JAQBPH010000668.1:0-7765 GCA_028287625.1 Chloroflexota bacterium
ACGAAGGCGGGCAGCCGCAGGCGCAGCGACGGCGGCACCGCGACCCCGTACGGGACCGGGCTGGTGGCGGCCATGTCGACGCCGATCCACCGCACCGAGTGACCGCGCGAGACCAGCTCGTGCTCGACCCGCGACATCACCTTCTCGAAACCCCCGACGACGCCGAAGTCGGGCTTGGCGATGGCGATGCGCATGCTCAGGGCTGGGGCGTGTCGACCCTGGCGCGCAGTGCGGCGAGCTCCTCGGCGAGCGCCTGCTGCCGGCGTCCGCCCTCGTCCACGGCGCGGCGCAGCTCGGCCATCTCCCGGCTGAGCCGGTCGACGGAGTCAGCCAGGTCGGCGAGGTCGGCCTCGGCGGTGGCGAGCAGGCCCGGCACCGCGGCGAGGCGCCGGTCGAGGGCGCGCAGCGCCTTGAGAACGTTGTCGTTGTAGACCACCTGCTCCTTGGAGAAGAGGTGGGCGATGCGCAGCACCCCGCGCTTGAACAGCAGCATGCGCTCGGCCTCGGAGAGCCTGCTGCCCATGTGCGCATGGGCGGCGGCGCGGCCGATGAACCCGGCGGCGGCGCCGGGCGGCGGGTCCGGCGCGGGCGCGGGAACCCCCGGCGCGGGAGGGTTGCCGAGCGCACGGGAGGCGATCTCGTCCATGTAGTCGAGGTCGCCGTCTGCGGTCACATCGGCTGCGGCTGGCTGGGGCACGGGGGGCCGCATCGTACCAGCCGCGGTCGATAGACTGCCCCGCGCGATGGCCACCGCGACCTCAGCCGAACCGCTCGTCACCCACTCGCCGCCGCCCGGCGGCCGGATGGGACGTCACCTCAACCTCACGCGCGAGCTGGCGGTGACGCAGTTCAAGCTGAAGTACACCGGGTCGGTGCTCGGCTACCTCTGGTCGCTGCTCAAGCCGATGATGGTGTTCGCGATCATGTACGCGGTCTTCGACCGGCTGCTGCACGCGGGGCGGACGTCCGACCGGTTCACCCTGCAGCTGCTCATCGGCATCGTGATCTGGACCTTCTTCTCCGAGACAACCGTCACCGCGGTCAACGCCATCGTGGTCAACGGCAACCTCATCAACAAGGCGTCGTTCCCGCGCGCCATCCTGGTGATCGCGTCGAGCCTGACCGCGCTGATGACGTTCGCCATCAACCTCTCGCTGATCGTGGTGATCGCGGGCGCGGCGCGCCAGCTGTCGCTGGGCTGGCACTCGCTCCTCGCCCTGCCGCTGCTGCTCGAGCTCTACGCCCTGGTGATCGGCATCTCGCTGATCCTCTCCTCGCTGTTCGTGTTCTACCGCGACCTCGGACACATCTGGGAGATCTTCACCCAGCTGCTCTTCTACGGCTCCGCGGTGGTGTTCCCGCTCAGCCGCGACATCCTCCACAGCAAGGTCGAGCTGGTCGCGCTCAACCCGGTCGCGCAGATCATCGAGGACCTGCGTCACGCGCTGGTCACCCAGGACCCGCGGGTGCCCTGGACGGCCACCATCCTGGGCCCGGCGACGCCGGTGCCGCCGCTGATCGTGCTGGTGGTGCTGGTCATCGGGGTGCTCCTCTTCCGCCGCCTCGCCCCGCACTTCTCCGAGAGCCTCTGAGCCCTGGCCGTGACCGCCGCACACGCGGCGGTGACATCGGGCCGCGCACCGCCACATCCGTCAGCGCCCGGCACCGAGCCTCGACCGCGCCGTGGCCGGAGGCGCGCCGGAGGCCCCATAGCATCGGGCTTGACCATGCCCCACCTCCCCCGCGCCCCCCGCCTCCCCCACCTCCTGGCCGTGCTCGGCGCCACCGTGGCACTGCTCGGCCCGGTCTCGACCGCCACCGGCAGCCCGCACACCGGCGCCGCGCCGGCGGCGCTGCTGCCCGCCGCCGGCTCGGTCACGCTCGACGCCTGGGGCGGGCTCCACCCCTCCGCGGGGGTGCCCCTCGACACCACCGGCGCCCCCTACTGGCGCGGCTGGGACATCGCCCGCTCGCTGCAGCTCCTCCCCGCGGGCCGCGGCGGCTGGGTGCTCGACGGCTGGGGCGGCATCCATCCCTTCGGCTCCGCCCCGGCGCTCCCCGCCGGACCCTACTGGCCGCGCTGGGACATCGCCCGCGACCTGGTCGCTCTCCCCGACGCCTCCGGCGGCTGGGTGCTCGACGGCTGGGGCGGCATCCACCCCTTCGGCTCCGCACCGGCGCTCCCCGCCGGCCCCTACTGGCCGAACTGGGACATCGCCCGCGGCCTCGCCGTCCACCACTCGCTGCTGGGCCGCCCCGACGGCGGCTGGGTGCTCGACGGCTGGGGCGGCATCCACGCCTTCGGAGCCGCGCCGGCGCTGGCGTCCACCCACGCCATCCCCGGCGTCGACGTCTGGCTCCACCTCCACCCGGTGGCCGGCGGCGCCTACCTGGCGGGGCGCTGGGGGCTGGTGGAGGGCACCGGCACGCCCGCGGGCATCGGCTTCGACGGCATGCCCGACTGGGGCGGCTGGGACATCGTCCGCGACGTGGTGCCGGTGGCCCCCGGGCTCGCCCCCGGCGCGCAGCCCTTCCGGCCGGCGGCGGCGGCGGCGCTGATGGCTGCGCTGCAGAGCCGCGACCGCATCGACCGCGGCCGCGGCGCCATCGGCGAGGACGGCGCCCTCGACGCGGTGTCGGGCGGCGCCGGCGGCTATGACCTGGCCGGCTGCGGTGGCCCGGCGGTCACCATCCCCTCGCGCTCGCTCGACCTTCTCCAGCGCGACTACTTCAGCCACAGCGTGGCGGGCTGCGCCCAGGGCCAGCAGGTGTTCACCACCTACCTGGGCTCGCTGGCCTGGCGCTCCGCCGGCGAGAACATCGCCTGGGTCTCGGGCACCGCCTCGATGGTCGACGACATCGTCCAGATCAACGGCCTCTGGCTCGCCTCCCCGGACCACCTCGCCAACATCGTCAACCCGGCGTTCACCCGGATCGGCTGCGGCGCCGCCTTCACCCCCACCGGCCGCTACCAGGGCGCCACCGGGCCGCTCTTCGTCTGGACCTGCGTCTTCACCGGGTAGCCGCCAGGACGGTTCAGGACACAGGCCGGAGGCGACGCCAGCGCTTGCGGAAGCCGTGGTCGGCGCGGGCCAGCAGCTGGCGGTCACCGCCGCTGTTGCCGTAGGCCCAGAGCTCCGCGGGGTCGGCGCCGAGCCAGGCCTCGAGCCGGGCCACCTTGGCGGGCCCGCGGACGTTGCCGCCGCTGAGCCGGCCGGTCAGCCGCCCGGCGGCGTCGACCTCGAGGCCGGTGGCGAGCACCGCGTCCACCCCCAGGAGGCGGCCCAGCGGGGCGAGGTAGAGGGCGGGCGAGGCGGAGACGATCACCACCGCGTCGCCACGGCGGCGGTGCCACTCCAGCCGCTCCAGCGCTGGCCGCCACATCCCCGAGCCGAGCAGGTGGCGGGCGAAGCCCTCGGCCACGGGCTCGACCTCCTCGAGCCGGCGCCCCGCGATCAGGCCGCGGAGCACCGCCTCCTTGGCGCGGCCGCGCGAGATCCAGCCGGCGCCGGCGGCGAGGATGAGGGGGAGGCGCCAGAGCACCACCCGCAGCACCGCGGGGCCGCCGGAGAGGCCGTGGAGGAAGGGCATCAGGCTGTCGCGGCGGCTCAGGGTGCCGTCGAAGTCGAAGGCGGCGACCACGCGGCGCGGCGCGGCGGCCATCCGCGCTACCCGCGCATGCGGCGCCAGACCGGACGCGGGAGGTGCCGAAGCACGCACATCACGTGGCGAAGCCGGGCGGGCACCCACACCGTGCCGGCGCGCGTGCCGAGCCCGCGCACCACCGCCGCGGCCACCGCCTCGGGGGTGGTGGAGAGCGGCGCGGCGGGCAGCCCCTCGGTCATCTTGGTGCGGACGAACCCGGGCCGCACCACCATCACCTCGACCCCGGAGCCGGCGAGGCTGTCGGCGAGACCCTGGAAGTAGGCGTCCATCCCCGCCTTCGAGGCGCCGTAGACGAAGTTGGCCCTGCGGGGGCGCTCGGCGGCCACCGACGAGAGCGCCACCAGGGTGCCGTGCCCCTGCTCGCGGAGCCGGCGCACCAGCGGGATCGCCAGCGACACCGCGCCGAGGAAGTTGGTGCGGACGATCCGGTCCGCCAGCTGGGGGTCGTGGGGAGCCCGCTCCTGGTCGCCGAGGACGCCGAAGGCGAGCAGCGCCAGGTCGACCTCACCGAGCGCCTCGAAGACCGCGTCGACCACCGCGGGATGGGAGGCGCCGTCCTCGGCGTCGAAGGCGAGGCACTCGACCTGCTCGGCGCCGCGGCCGCGCAGCTCGGCGGCCCCCCCGGCCAGAGCCTCCGGACGGCGGCCGGCGAGCACCAGCCGGCGTGTGCGGCCGTCGACCAGGGCGCGGGCGGTGGCCATCGCGATGTCCGAGCCGCCGCCGAACACCGCCACCGACTGGGGCGAGCCGAGCCCGTCTCTCATCGCCGCCCGCTCACAGCGCCAGCCGCCGGCTCAGGTCCGAGCACAGGACACCACCGGGGTCGAGCCGCTCCCGCAGCGCCCTCCAGTCATCGAGCCGAGGGTACATGAGGGGCAGCAGGTCGGGCCGCAGCCGGGCGTCCTTGGCGAGGTAGATGCGCCCGCCCGCGGCGGCGACGGCCTCGTCGATGCGGTCGAGCAGCGGCCCCAGCCCGGGGTCGCCGACGGGGATGTCGAGGGCCAGGGTCCAGCCCGGCCGGGGAAAGGAGAGCAGGCCGGGCCCCTCGGCGCCGAAGCGCTTGAGCACTGCGAGGAAGGAGGCGGCGCCCGCCGCGCTGAGCTGCTCGAGCGCGCTCCGGAGCACCTCCTCCTCGCCGAAGGGCACCACCAGCTGGTGCTGCACGAAGCCGGCCGGCCCGTACAGGAGGTTCCAGCGGTCGACGCCGTCGAGGGGGTGGAAGAAGGCGGCCAGCGGCACCACCCGGCCGCGCTCCAGCGCCGGCGCCCTGCGGAACCAGGCCTCGTTGAAGGCGCGGACGGCGAGCGGGCGGAGCAGCCCCGCGGGAACCCACGGCGGCGCCGCCAGGCGGGTGCGGGGACGGAACTCGAGGGGGTCGCGGCGCTGCCGCGCGGGCAGCTCGCCGGGCTCGGCGTGGTCGCCCCGGGTCAGCACCGAGCGGCCCAGCGAGCCGCCCCGCGCCAGGCAGTCGATCCAGGCCACCGAGTACTGGTAGGCGTCGTCGCCGCTCGACATCCGCGCCAGCACGTCGTCGAGGTCGCGGGCCCGCTCGGTGTCGACGCGGATGCGCGAGGTGGCCACCGGCTGGAGGCGGATCTCCGCCTCCAGGATCACCCCGGTCAGCCCCATGCCTCCCACCGTGGCCCAGAAGAGGTCGGGGCGCAGCTCCGGCGACACCGTCAGCGTGGCCTCCGGGGTGCGCAGCCGGAGCGAGCGCACGTGGGCGCCGAAGCCGCCGTCGCGGTGATGGTTCTTGCCATGGATGTCGGCGGCGACGGCGCCGCCGACGGTGACCTGCCGGGTGCCGGGGGTGACCGGCACGAACCAGCCCAGCGGGAGCAGCAGGCGCATCAGCCGGTCGAGGCTGACCCCGCCGCCGGCGGTGACCAGGCCGCGCTCGAGGTCGAGGCGGCGGAGGCGGTCGAGCCCGGTGCAGAGCACCACCGCGCCCCCGGCGTTCTGGGCGGCGTCGCCGTAGCTGCGTCCCAGGCCGCGGGCGATGAGGCCGCGCCGGGGCGGGGCCGCCATCAGCGCCTCCACCTCCTCCTCGGCGCGGGGCTCGGCGACCCGGGCCCGGCTGGGCGCGGTGCGGCCCCAGCCGCAGAGAAGGGACTCGGCGCCGGTCAGGTCGTGGACGGGGGGAGCGGGGTCACCGGGCATAGATCCCCAGGCCGACCAGGACCACGCAGGCGAGGCCCATCAGCTGCAGCGAGCGCTCGCCGAGCACGATCTCCTCGGGACCGGCGGTCGACCCCGCCTCCAGGACGAGCGCGTAGCGGAGGATGGCGAGCACGAAGGGCACGATGGAGAGCTCGAACCACGGCACCCCGGGGAGGCTGGCGTTGCGCTCGAAGGCCCACAGGCAGTACGCGGTGATCGCGATGCCCGAGGCCATGGCGCGAACGTAGCGCAGGAAGGAGACGGAGTAGAGCTCGAGGGTGAGGCGGTGGCTGCCGCGCTCGTCGCCCATGCTCAGGTGCTCGCTGTGGCGCTTGCCCGCCACCATGAAGAGCGATCCGAAGGAGACCACGATCAGGAACCAGGTGGAGATCGGCACCCCCGCGGCGACACCCCCGGCAATGGCGCGGATGACGAACCCGGCGGCCACCGCGGCGAGGTCGAAGACCGGCTCGTGCTTCAGCCAGAGGCTGTAGGAGACGGTGATCGCCGCGTAGACCACCACCAGCCCGGCGAGCAGCGGCGACCCGGCGACGTCGGCGAGGGCGATGGCCGCGAGCACCAGCCAGATGCCGGCGGCGCGGGCGAGGGCGACCGGCACCAGCCCCGCCGCCACCGGGCGCCGCCGCTTGTCGGGATGGATCCGGTCGGCCTCGACGTCGGTGGCGTCGTTGATGCAGTAGATCCCGCTCGCGGCCAGGCAGAAGACCGCCGCCGCGAGCAGGGTGTGGACCAGCGCCACCCGGTGGCCGAGCACCCCCGCGGCGCCGGGCGCGGCGAAGACCAGGACGTTCTTGACCCACTGACGGGGGCGGGCTGTGCGCAGCAGGCCGAGGAGGAGGGGGGCGCCGAGCCGGGCGCGGAGGGCTCCGGCCCGGGGGGCCGGCTGGAGACGATCGAAGATGGCCGGGCTCCTCACGAAGGGGATGGGCGATCCGGATCGGGACGGTCTCGCGAGCCGGGCGCAGGGTAGCAGCCGGGACTCGCCGTCGGCTGGGACCGAGGCGCTACCCCACCCCGCGAGCCACCGGGTCGTCGAAGGCGGCCGAGAGGCTGACCGGCGGGGCGTCGCCGAACTCGCGCACCCGCCCCCAGGCGGTGATCGTGTAGCCGCCGCCGGCGCCGACGACGGTGATGCCGCGGGCGATGTCCTGGCCCGGGAAGTAGGCGGTCGAGGAGAGCGGCGGGGCGCCGCCGAACGGGTGGATGCCGTTCCAGCCGTCGAGCACCCAGCCGCTGCGGCCGTCGGGGCGCAGCGCCAGGCCCCGGGCGATGTCCCAGCCCGGCCAGTGGGTGGTCGTCGCCAGGATCGGGGCGCCGCCGAAGGGGTGGATCCCGCCCCAGCCGTCGAGCACGTAGCCGCTCACCCCGTCGGCGCGCAGCGCCAGGCCCCGGGCGATGTCCCGGCCCGGCCAGTGGGCGGTGGTCGCCACCACCGGGGCGCCGCCGAAGGGATGGATGCCTCCCCAGCCGTCGAGCACGTAGCCGCTGAGCCCGTCGGGGCGCAGCGCGATCGCCCGGGCGATGTCCCGGCCCGGCCAGTAGGCGCTGGCGTCGAGCATCGGCGCGCTGCCGAAGCTGTGGATGCCTCCCCAGCCGTCGAGCACGTAGCCGCCGGTGCCGCCGGGCTGGACGGCGACGCCGCGGGCGATGTCCCAGCCCGGCCAGCTCACCGCCTGGGCGAGCGGGGCGGCGCTACCCCAGGGATGGATGCCGCCGTAGCCGTCGAGGGCGAAGCCGCCGGGACCGTCGGCGCCCCTCAGCCCGCTCGGCGCCAGCGAGGCGCGCAGCCAGCCGAGCACGGGCATCCCCAGCCGGGACGGCATGGTGGTGCCGGCGAGCGGCAGCCGCGCCTTCCCGCTCGGATTGGAGAGCGCCCAGTTCTGCTCGACGACGTCGACGTGGTCGGACCCCGCGGACG
>JAQBPH010000676.1:0-10983 GCA_028287625.1 Chloroflexota bacterium
GCTGATGTCGTGCCACGCGATCCAGGAGGTGGCGGCCCGCTCGGCGCGCACCCGGGCGCGGCGGGCGGCCCCCACCGCGAGCACGGTGATGACCTGGGAGATCAGCACCTCGCCGGCCCCGATGGCCTGCGGCGTGCCCCGCTCCGACCAGGTGATCGACGCGCCCATCAGCCCTCCAGCACCTCCAGCGCGGCGTCTGCCACGGCGAAGATCTTGACACCGGCGCCGTCGAACCGGATCACCACCTCCTCGCCGGCACGGGTCATGGTGCTCTTGAGGATGATGCCCCGCCCGTAGCGGGCGTGACCCACCCGCATGCCCTCGCGGTAGCGCTGCGGCGCGATCGCCACCGGGTTGGGCCGCACCGCATGGGCGTGGACGGCGGCGCGCACCGCCCCCGGCGCGCGCGGGGCGGTGGGCGCCGCGGTGCCGGGACGGCGGGGCATCTCCAGCAGCTCCCTGGGAAGCTCGTCGAGGAAGCGGGAGGCGGCGGCGAGCTGGGGGCTGCCGTAGAGGTGCCGCCGGAAGGCGTGGAGCAGGTAGAGGCGGCGCTGCGCCCGGGTGATGCCCACGTAGGTGAGGCGGCGCTCCTCGGCGATGCCGCTCTCCCCCTCCTCGAGGGCGCGGACGTGGGGCAGGAGGCCCTCCTCCATCCCGGCGATGAACACCACCGGGAACTCCAGCCCCTTGACCTGGTGGAGGGTGATGAGCGTCACCCCGGTGGCGGTGGCGTCGAGGCTGTCGACGTCGCTGACCAGGGCCACCTGCTCGAGGAAGCGCGTCAGCCCGTCGGGCGGCGCGACCTCGGCATGCTCGGCGGCGAGCCCGGCCAGCTCGGTGACGTTGGCCCAGCGCTCCTCCCCCTCGGGGGTGCCGTCACGGAGGTGGTCTCGGTAGCCGCTGTCGATGAGCACCCGCTCGAGCAGCTCGGGCAGGGGCAGGGCGGTGGCCGCCGCGCGCAGCCCCTCGATGAGCCGGCGGAAGCCCTCCAGCGCCGCGGTCGCGGCCGGCCCGATGCCCTCGGCGTCCTGCAGCGACGCCACCGCCTCGAACGGGGTCACCCCCCGCCGCCGGGCCAGCCGCTCCACCTCGGCCACGGTCTTGTCGCCGATCTTTCGCCGGGGCACGTTGACGATGCGGCCGAAGGACACGGCGTCGCGCGGGTTCGCGATCAGCCGCAGGTAGGCGAGCACGTCCTTGATCTCGCGCCGCTCGTAGAAGCGCACCCCGCCGACCAGCCGGTAGGGGGTGCCCCGCCGCAGCATCGCGTCCTCGAGGGCGCGGGACTGGGCGTTGGTGCGGTACAGCACCGCGCAGTCGGAGAGCGACACGCCCTCCCGGGCCACGAGGCGGTCGATCTCCGCGCAGATGGTCTGCGCCTCCTCCTGCTCGTCGTAGACGGAGATCAGCTGCACCTTCTCGCCCGCCCCCGCCTCGGTCCAGAGCTTCTTGGGCGCGCGGTCGGGGTTGTTGCGGATCACCGCGTGGGCGGCGTCGAGGATGCCCTGGGTGGAGCGGTAGTTCTGGTCGAGGGTGACCACGGTGGCGTCCGGATGGTCGCGCTCGAAGTCGAGGATATTGCGCACGTCGGCGCCACGCCACCCGTAGATGGAGTTGTGGGTGACGATGCCGTTGGCGACAAAATTGTGCGTGGGCTCGACATCGATGTCGAACACCGGCAGCTCGAGCCGGACACGCTCGACGGTCTCGACGGCGTCGTAGCCGCCCTCGTCGTCGAACATCGCCATCCCGGGGTGCACCGCGGCGGCGGGCAGGAAGGGGAGCGAGTTGCTGCCGGTGACCTCGGTGCCGTTCCGGCCCAACCGGGCGCTGAGCACCACCTCTCCTCTGTCCATCGCCTCCCGGATGCGCTCGGCGGTGGCCACGACCTGCCCGAAGCTCTTGGTGCAGGTCTCGAACCGCCAGCTGTCGCCGCCGGCCCCTGCCGAACGCACCGCCAACCCCAGCGATTCCAGCCTCTCCCGGCCCGCCGCGTCGTTGCCCGCGATGGCGATGCGGTGCATGGGCGTCGCGCCTCGGCGGTCCCCGCAGAGGCTGACGACGATGTTGCGACGAGAGGAGTTCCGGCTCTGCGGTCGGTAGTGAGGATGGGCCACCGTGAGCCCACGGTCCGACAGCAGGCGTGCCGCACCGGCTGAGGTGCCGATCGCGGTGAATACCTCCGCGATCCAGTCGGGGTCGTGACACACCCCGTTCGCCGACCTGCCCTTGCGAGCGACGAAGGGGATGGTCGGGATCTGGTAGCGAAGCGAGGTGACGTACTCGTCGGCGCGTGCCGCATTCTCGGTGGCGTGGGTGGCGACCACCCACAGCGCGTCGGCGTGCTCCTGACGAGCCCGCTGCACGAAGCCGACGACCGGGTCCACCTGTCCCCTGGTGTAGACCTGGGACGTACCCAGCCGGTACCCAACCCCCCGCTTCTGCATCAGATAGACGAAGTGGTACTGGGGCGCCGTCCCGAGACGGTAGCCGGCGAAGTGGGTGTGCTCGGGGGTGCTGACCAGCGCGCGACCCCCGCGGGTGGTGATCCGCACCCCGGTGGCGGCGTCGCGGCGGGCGGTGCGCACCACCGTGGCGGGGCGGAAGTCGCCGCTACCGTAGCAGGAGCGGACGGCGTCGCCGACCCGCACGTCCTCGATACGCCGCCGGCTGCCGTCGGCCATGGTGACCAGGGTGCCCTCGACGAGGCACTGATCGTCGTCGCCCACCACGGTGAGGTTGCGGCGCTGCTCGGTGAGCAGGGCGACCATCACGTACTGGGCGTGGTTGGTGTCCTGGTACTCGTCGACGAGGACGTGCTTGAAGCGCTCGTTGTAGTGCTCGCGGAGCGGCTCGACGTCGCGGAGCAGCTGCACCGCCCGGAGCAGCAGGTCGTCGAAGTCGAGCGCGCCGGCGGCGTGCATGTCGCGCTCGTAGGCGGTGTAGACCTTCGCCACCTGGGCGCCGAGGTAGCCCCGGGCGTCGGGGGATGCGGCGTAGGCGGCGGCGTCCATGAGCTCGTTCTTGGCGGCGCTGATGGCGTGGCCGATCTGGCTCGGGGGATAGCGCTTGGCGTCGACCCCGGCGACCTCGGAGGCGCGGCGCAGCGCCACCACCCGGTCGGCCTCGTCGTAGATGACGAAGCTGGCAGGAACGCCGATGCTCTCGCCGTCGCGGCGGAGCAGGCGGGCGCCGAGGGCGTGGAAGGTGCCCAGCCACATCCCCGAGGCGCTCTCGCCGACCAGCTCCTCGATGCGGGTGCGCATCTCCCGCGCCGCCTTGTTGGTGAAGGTGACGGCGAGGATCTCCGACGGCCTCGCCCTGCCCGTCGCCACCAGGTGGGCGATGCGGCAGGTGAGCACCCGGGTCTTGCCGCTGCCCGCGCCGGCGAAGATCAGCAGCGGCCCGTCGGGGGCCTCGACGGCGCGGCGCTGCGCCTCGTTGAGCCCGTCGAGAAGGTCGGTCGGCACGGTGGACGCGGTCACGGCGCCACGGTAGCGCAGCGGGGACCACCCGCAGGCGGGGCGGCCGGACGGCCGCCCCGGGCCTGCTAGTAGTCCATGTCCTCCATGCCGCCCATCCCGCCCATGCCACCCATCCCGCCCATGCCGTAGTCCTCGACGGGGCTGGGGGAGTGGCCCTCACCGCCGCCGGGCATCTCCAGCGACGGCTCCGGGATCGGCGCGTCGGCGATGAGCACCTCGGTGGTCAGCACCATGGTGGCGATGGAGGCGGCGTTCACCAGGCAGCTGCGCACCACCTTGGTGGGATCGACGACGCCGCGCTCGACGAGGTCGCCGTACTGGAGGGTCCTGGCGTCGAAGCCCTGGTTGCCGGGCAGCTCCGCCACCTTGAAGACCACCACCGCGCCCTCGAGGCCGGCGTTGTCGGCGATCACGCGAAGCGGGGCGGTGAGCGCGGCGCGGACGATGCGGATGCCGGTGAGCTCGTCGCCCTCGGCCTCGAGCGCGGAGACCGCAGCGTCGGCGCGGAGGAGGGCGACGCCGCCGCCCACCACGATGCCCTCCTCGATGGCGGCGCGGGTGGCCGCGAGCGCGTCCTCGACGCGCGACTTGCGCTCCTTCAGCTCGACCTCGGTGAAGGCACCGACGCGGATCACGGCGACGCCGCCGCTGAGCCGGGCGACCCGCTCCTCGAGCTTCTCCCGGTCCCACTGCGAATCGGTCTCCTCGATCTGCGCCTTGATCTCGGCGACGCGCGCCTCGATCGCCGCCGGGTCGCCGGCGCCCTCGATCACCGTGGTGGTGTCCTTGGTCACAACCACGCGGCGGGTGCGGCCGAGCATCTCGAGGGTGGTCTTCTCGAGCTTGAAGCCGCGGTCCTCGGTGACCACGGTGGCGCCGGTGAGGACGGCGAGGTCCTCGAGCAGCGCCTTGCGGCGGTCGCCGAACCCGGGCGCCTTGACCGCGACGGTGATCATGGTGCCGCGCAGCTTGTTGACGATCAGGGTGGCCAGCGCCTCGCCCTCGACGTCCTCGGCGATGATCAGCAGCGGCCGGCGGGTCTGCACCACCCGCTCGAGCACCGGGAGCAGCTCGGCGACGGTCTTGACCTTGCGGTCGGTGATCAGGATGAAGGGCTCGTCGAGAGCGGCCTCCATCGCCTGCTGGTCGGTGACGAAGTGCGGGGAGATGTAGCCGCGGTCGAACTGCATGCCCTCGACCACCTCGACCTCGGTCTCGAGACCGTGGCCCTCCTCGACGGTGGTGACACCGGTGGGCCCGATCCTGTCGAAGGCGTCGGCGACGAGGCCGCCGATCTTCTCGTCGGAGGCGCTGATGGAGGCGACGCGGCGGATGTCCTCGCGGCCGCTCACCGGGATGGAGTGCTGCCGGACGTGCTCGACGGCCGCCTCGACGGCGCGAGTGATGCCCTTCCGCATCGCCATCGGCTCGGCGCCCGCGGCGAGGTTGCGCAGCCCCTCGTTGATCATCACGGAGGCCAGCACCGTGGCCGTGGTGGTGCCGTCCCCGGCGACGTCGTTGGTCTTGACCGCGACCTCCTTGACGAGCTGCGCGCCCATGTTCGCGTAGGGGTCGCCGAGCTCGATGTCGCGGGCGATGGTCACGCCGTCGTTGGTGACGGTGGGCGCCCCGAACTTCTTGTCGAGAAGCACGTTGCGGCCGGCGGGTCCGAGGGTGATGGACACGGTCTGGGCGAGCGCGGCCGCGCCCCGTCGCAGGGCGTCACGCGCCTCGTCCTGGTAGATGAGCCGCTTGGGCGTCTCGAAGGCCATGCCTGTCTGAACCTCAGCGAGGGGGGGATGGCGCCGCCAGGCGGCGCGGCCGCCGGGTCGACCCGGGCCGCACCGCCAGCAGGCGTCCTAGTTCTTCTTGCCGTTCGCGACGATGGCGAGGATGTCCTTCTCGGAGAGGATCAGGTAGTCGACCTCCTCGACCTTGACCTCGCTCCCCGCGTACTTCGCGTAGATCACGCGGTCGCCGACCTTGACGTCGAGCTCGACGCGCTTGCCGGCATGCTCGTTGTAGCGCCCGGTGCCGACCGCCTCGACGGTGCCCTCCTGGGGCTTCTCCTTGGCGGTGTCCGGCAGCACGATGCCGCTCTTGGTGACCTCCTCGCGCTCGAGGGGCTTGACGACGACACGGTCGGCGAGGGGACGAAGATTCACGGCCACAGGTTCCTGACCTCCTCCGGACAGCACTTAGCACTCGTCAGCAGAGACTGCTAACACTCTACCGGAGGGAGTGCCAGTGGGGCAAGCCGCGGGGCGGGTCGCGCAGGACCCCGGGCGATCTCACCTTCTGCCAGTCAGGGGCAGCCGCGAGATCGTGTCCGGCGACCCGGTCGCCTCGTCAGCTCCCCACGACGGAGAGCAGGCGATCGGTCCCGTAGGCAAGAAGGAAGCCGACCAGGAGCCCGACCATGGCGAGGTCGTGGCTGCCGCCGAGCTTGCGGCCGGCGTGCTGCAGCTCGCCGATCACGTAGACGATCGCCCCCGCGGCCAGGGCCAGGAAGAGCACCGAGACGGCGACGCTGGTGAACTGGTAGCCGATCATCGTGCCCACCAGGGTGGGGCCGCCGCCGATCACGCCCAGCATCCCCAGCAGCCGCCACGACGGCCGCATGCTCGCGATCGGACCGGTGATGCCGAAGCCCTCGGTGATGTTGTGGAGCCCGAAGCCGATCACCAGCACCCAGAGCAGGTTCTGCTGGTAGCTGCCGGCGTGCGCGGCCTGGCCGATGGCCAGCCCCTCGGAGAAGTTGTGCAGGCCGATGCCGACGGCGATGAACAGGGCGACGCGCACCGCCGGCGCCAGCGGCTCGCGCCGCGCCGGGGTGCTCGTGCCCATCACGGCGGCGGCCATCGCGCCCGGCCCGCTGGGCAGCGGGACCGTCCTCCCGCGCTTCCGCAGCCGCTCGAAGGCGACCAGGCTCAGCATCCCCACCGCCAGGCCGGCGGCCAGCAGCAGGCCATAGCCGATGCCCAGAGCGCGGTTCTCGCCCAGCGCGCCGTCGATCTGGGCGGTGGCGTTCTTGATGATGTCGAAGAACAGGAAGAGCAGGACGCCGACCGAGGCGGCGTTGAGCACCGCCAGGCGGTTCACGGTGGGCCGGCTGCGAGCGATCGGCAGGCCCAGGAAGATGGTGAACCCCGCGACGGCGCCCAGGCCGGCGGTGGCGGCAAAGTTCATGACGACTACCTCCTCCTCCCGCCCCGGGGCGGGTTCCCACACCCTCGAAACCTGGCCTTAGTCCGGCCTAAGTCAAGCCGGTGCTTAGGCTAGCCTAAAGGCGGTGGGGACGTCCAGCACCGGGTTCGGAGACCGGTACTCGCCGAACGCCTCTATTGCCTCGAATCGTGGCTGTCTTAGACTGGCGTTCTTAAATGGCCGTCGACGAGGTCGCCGCGCTGCTGCGCTGCCCCTTCTTCTCCGCTGGGGTCCGGCCCCTGGAGGCCATGATCGGCTGCCCCGGGTACACGCCCCAGCAGATCAGGGTCGCCGTGAACGCCGCCTCGACCGGGGACGCCACGGCGACCTCGTGCGGCCGGCTGGCGAGTGCCGCGGCCGGCCGGGGGCGGTTCCTGCCGGTCTGCCGGCATCCCGAGGCGGCGTGGGTGGTGGCGCGGGCGCGGGCCCGGCTCCGCGACGGCGTCCCGCCGACCGCGTCCGCGGGCTGATCACCCGGCCCACCCCACCCCGGAGGCCACCTCGAGCAGGCGCAGACGCCCCTCCAGGGCGGGGCCGATCGCCCGGCGCTCGCGCAGCACCCAGGGCAGCCCCGCGACCGCCGCCGCGAGCCCTCGACGAGCGGCGGGATGGGCGAGGGCGGCGCGCGCCGCGGCGGCGGTCTGGGCGAGGACCTCGGTGAGGGGGCGGCGCAGCCACACCACCCAGAGCCGGTTGCGCACCTCGCCCCGGCGGCGCGCGCCCGGGTCGCGCCGGGTCGACGGGTGGTGGTGGGCGACGACCCGGTCGACGTAGGCGAGCAGCCAGCCGCGGGCGGCGAGGTCCACGGCCAGCAGCGCCTCCTCGCCGCCGATGCCGAAGCGCGCGTGGAAGCCGCCCGCGGCGAGGAAGGCGTCGCGCCGCACCACCGCGCCGCAGGCGAGGAAGCCGAGCACCGCCGGACCGGGCGCGCCGCCGTCGCGGGGCAGCGGCGAGGCCGCCATCGCCGCGCAGGTCGGGTCCTCCTCCTCCTCGGGGCCCACCAGCACCCGCGCCGCCAGCACCGCCAGCCGGGGCGCGCGGTCGAGCACCCCGGCGGCACGGTCCAGCGCACCCTCCGCCCACCACGAGTCGTCGTCGGCGAAGGCCACGTACGGGGTGCGCGCGGCGAGCACCCCGCAGTTGCGCCCGGCGCCGCCGCGGTTGGTGGGCAGGGCGATCACCCGCACCCCGGGATGGCGGCCCCGCACCATCTCGGCGCTGCCGTCGGACGAGCCGTTGTCGACCACGATCACCGGCACCCCCGGCGAGCGCCGGCGCAGCTCGGTCAGGCTGCGGCTCAGCTCCGCTGCGCGGTCGCGGGTCACCACCACCACGGTGACCTGGTCGCCCGCACCCGGCGCGGCGCTCACCCCGCCGCGGTGGCCAGGTCGACGCGCGCGTGCGGGCCGCCCTCCTGCCACCAGGAGACGGTGCGCGCCAGCCCCTCCTCGAGCCCGACCCGTGGGCTCCAGCCCAGCAGCCGCTGGGCGCGGGTGATGTCGGGCCGGCGCCGCCGCGGGTCGTCGACGGGGAGCGGGCGCAGCTCGACCGGGCTGTCGCCGCCGACCAGGCGGCGGATCAGCTCGGCGAGCTCGAGCACGGTGAGCTCGCCGGGGTTGCCGAGGTTGACGGGGAGGTGGCAGTCGGCGGCGAGCAGCCGCTCGAGCCCGTCGACGAGGTCGTCGATGTAGCAGAGGCTGCGGGTCTGCGAGCCGTCCCCGAACACGGTGAGCGGCTCGCCGGCGAGCGCCTGGGTGATGAAGGCGGGCACGGCGCGGCCGTCGCCACGGCGCATCCGCGGGCCGAAGGTGTTGAAGATGCGGGCGATGCGGGTGTCCAGCCCGTGGGCGTTGTGATACGCCATGACGAACGCCTCGGCGGCCCGCTTGGCCTCGTCGTAGATGCTGCGCGGGCCGACCGGGTTGACGTTGCCCCAGTACTCCTCGCTCTGCGGGTGCACCTCGGGGTCGCCGTACACCTCGCTGGTGCTGGCGAGCAGGAAGCGCGCCCGCTTGGCCCGCGCCAGCCCCAGCGCCTTGTGGGTGCCCAGGGTGCCCACCTTCAGCGTCTCGATGGGCATCTGCGCGTAGTCGACCGGCGACGCCGGCGAGGCGAAGTGGAGGATGGCGTCGACCTCGTCCTCGACGTAGAGGTACTCGGTGACGTCGTACTGCCGGAACGAGAAGCGCGGGTTGCTGAGGAGGTGGGCGACGTTGTCGATGCTGCCGGTGAGCAGGTTGTCGAGGCAGACGACGCGCATCCCGCGCTGCAGCAGACGGTCGCAGAGGTGCGAGCCGATGAAGCCGGCGCCACCGGTGATCACGGCGCGGCGGAGGCGGCGCGGGACTATCACACCGGTCACGTTCATCGCTTGCTCCTGACCATGTTGTCAGCATCCTTTACCACAGGCAATCTATACGACATTGACAGTGCGCGCATGGTAGCGTCTTGCACCATCCGATGTCAGAAGAGTCACCGAGGAGCAGCTGGGAGGGATGCGGGTCCTGGGCGTCAACTCCGTCTTTCACGACCCCTCGGCCGCGCTGGTGGTGGACGGCGAGTGCGTCGCCGCCGCCGAGGAGGAGCGCTTCAGCAGGCGGAAGCACGGGAAGCGGCCGGTGCCGTTCTCGGCATGGGAGATGCCCGAGCTGGCGGCGCGCTGGTGCCTGGAGCAGGCCGGGATCTCCGCCGCCGAGCTCGACGCCGTCGCCTTCAGCTACGACCCCGCGCTGGCGGCGATCCCCTCCGACGACGTCCGTGCCGGCACCTGGGAGGGGATGCGCACCCTCTATGCGCAGGAGGCGCCGAACTTCCTGCGCACCGCGCTGCCGGGGCTCGACCCGCGGATCGCCCGGTTCGTGCCCCATCACCTCGCCCACGCCGCCTCGGCGTACCTCGCCGGGCCGTACCGCAGCTGCAGCGTGCTGGTGCTCGACGGCCGCGGCGAGCGCGCCAGCCACCTCGCCGGCCGCTGCGTCGAGGGCGAGCTCGAGGTGCTCGCCGCCCAGGAGCTGCCCCACTCGCTGGGGCTGCTCTACGAGGAGGTCACCGACCACCTCGGCTTCCTCCGCTCCTCAGACGAGTACAAGGTGATGGCGATGGCCTCCTACGGGAGCCCGCGCTTCCTCGGGCGGCTGCGCGAGGCGGTGCGCGCCACCCCGGACGGCGGCTTCGTGGTCGAGGCGCTCGACCTCCAGGCCCTGGCGCCGAGGCTCCGTCCGGGAGACGGCTGGAGGGCGGAGCACGCCGACCTGGCCGCCAGCGTCCAGCGCCGCCTCGAGGAGGTGCTGCTGGACCTGGTGCGCTGGCTGCACGACCGCACCGGCGACCGCCGGCTGGCGATGGCGGGCGGGGTGGCGCTCAACTGCGTGGCCAACTCCCGGCTCGCCGAGGAGGGGCCCTTCGAGCAGATCTGGGTGCAGCCCGCCGCCGGGGACGCGGGCACCGCGATGGGCGCCGCCCTCCACGTCGCCCGCGACCTCGACGAGCCGGTGCGGCCGATGCGCACCCCGGCGCTCGGCCGCGAGTGGGACGACGACGAGCTCGCCCGGCGGCTGCACACCGCCGCGGTCGCGTTCGAGCGTCCCGCCGACCTCGGCGACGCGGTCGCCGAGATCATCGCCGGCGACGGGGTCGTCGCCTGGTTCCAGGGACGCAGCGAGTGGGGCCCTCGCGCCCTCGGCCACCGCAGCCTGCTCGCCAACGCGGGCCGTGCCGACAACCTGCAGCGGCTCAACGACATCAAGGGTCGCGAGCAGTTCCGCCCGGTCGCCCCGATGGTGCTGCTGGAGCGGGCGGCCGCCATCTTCGACGGCCCGCTGCCCAGCCCCCACATGCTCTTCACCCACCGGGTGCGCTCGGGCTGGCGGGAGCGCATCCCGGCGGTGGTGCACGTGGACGGCACCGCCCGGGCGCAGACCGTCGACCGCGCCGAGGAGCCGCTGGTCGCGCACCTGCTCGACTGCATGGAGCGGCGCACCGGCGTGCCGGTTGTGGTCAACACCAGCCTCAACACCGCCGGGCGGCCGATGGTCGACGATCCCCGCGACGCGTTGGAGTGCTTCGGCTCGGCTCCGGTGGACGCGCTCGCCATCGGCCCCTTCCTGGTGCGCCGCCACCATCGGAACGGCAACGGGAGCGGCCCGCGATGACCGCCCCGGTGGCCGACCTGGTGATCCCCACCCTGGGACGCCCGTCGCTGGCGCACCTGCTCGAGGCCCTCGCCGCCGGACCCGCCGCGTTCCCGGGCCGGATCCTCCTCGTCGACGACCGCCGCGACGCCTCCTCCCCG
>JAQBPH010000058.1:0-4427 GCA_028287625.1 Chloroflexota bacterium
CAGGCGGGATGGCTGATCCGCACCGGCGGGCCCGCCGGCGTCGCCATCCAGCGGTCGGCCCAGCGCGCCACCAGGACCATCACCGGGAAGAACGCCAGGCCCTTCTCGGTGAGACGGTACTCGTGGATGCCGGCCCGGCCTCCCGACGGCGCCCGCCGCAGCACCCCCAGCTGCACCAGCGTTCGCAACCGCTGGGTCAGCAGCGTCGGCGGCACGCCGAGGCCGCGCTCGAACTCGCCGAAGCGGCGGGTGCGCAGGAAGGCGGCGGCGAGCATCACCGTGGTCCAGCGGTCGCCGAGCAGTGTCATCGTCTCGGTGAAGGGCGGCGCCGGGCCGGAGGGCTCGTCGCCGCGAGGGGAGCGCCGTCTCGGCCGCGGCGGCGCGTTGCGCTCCGCGGCGAACCCCGGGGCGCACTCCGCGGCGGTGTCGCGGGCGCCCACCACGGCGCCGCAGCCGGCGCAGGCGAGCCGCGGCCGCACCGGCTTCCCACAGCGCTCGTGGACCAGGTCGGGCGGGGTCGCCGCCCTGCCGTGCACCCAGCACCGCTCCCAGCCCCAGATCGCGACCAGCAGCGACCAGAGCTCGAGGCCGGCCTCGGTGAGCAGGTACTCGTGCCGCTCCGGCGCGGTGCTGTAGGGGACGCGGCGGAGGATGCCGGCGCCGACCAGGTCGCGCAGCCGCCGGGCGAGCACCGGGTCGGAGATGCCCAGCGAGTCGCGCCAGCCGTTGAAGCGGCGGGTGCACCGCAGGAATGCGTCGCGGAGGATGAGCAGGGTCCAGCGGTCGCCGAGCACCCCCATGGCCCGCCCGATCGAGGAGGCGCGGCCGTCGCCGCCGGACGGCGTCGAGGCGACCTGCGGCGGCGGCATGGCCAGGTCACACTACAACGACCGCCGGGGCCGGGCCGATCTACAGATGCAGCTCCAGCAGGGAGCCGTCGCCACCGGGGCCGCAGACCAGGCGTCCCCCGGCGAGCGCGGCGCGGGCCCGCGAGCGCACCAGCCAGGGCTCGTCCTCGGCGGGCAGCAGCCCGCGCCCGGGGGTGGTGACGCGCAGCACCACCCCGCCCCCCTGGGCGACGCTCACCGCCACCTCCACCTCGGTCCCCGGGGTGGTGGCGAGGTGGCGCAGGCACTCCTCCACCACCGGCGGAAGGGCGGCGGCGGCTCCGGCTCCGACGGTCTCGGGACCGTTCCACACCACCGTCGCCCGCAGCCGCGTGCCCAGCACCTGGGCGCAGCGACGCAGCGCGGCGGGCAGCGGCTCGCCCGGCGCGGGCCGGAGGTCGGCGGCGCGCGCACGCTCGCGGAGGTCCTCGGCCACCCCGGTCAGCCGCCGGCCCACCTCGAAGAGCCCGACGGCGGCGCGTTCGGGCTCCCGCAGCGCCTCGCGGCGCACCACCTCGAGGTCGAGCACCGCGCCGGCGATGGCCTCGGCGGTGAGCTCGAACATCTCCTCGGTGACCTGGGCGCGCTCGGCGGCGGCGCACTCGAGCAGCCGGCCCACGAGCGCGGGATCGCCGGGTGGGCCGCCGAGCGCCTCCGCCCACCCGGCCACCTGCCCGGTCTGCAGCTCGACCAGCTGGTGGAGGGCGCGGTCTGCGGCGATCTTCTCGCGCAGCCGCGCCTGCGCCTCGGCGACGGCGCTGATCTCCTCCGGGCGCAGCCGCTGGAGGTTGCGGATCACGTGGTCCCACTCGGCGGCGAGCCGCTCGAGCTCGGCGCCGTTGGCCTCCACCCGGCGCCGCAGCACCTCGGCGGCGCCCGACAGCCAGGAGGTGTAGCCGGCGAGCGTGCCGCTCGCGCTCCCCGGCCGCGGCGGGTCGGGGATCTGCTCCGGCCACACGGAGGGCGGCCTCGCCCCGGAGGCGGCGGCGGTGCCGCGCAGGCTCACCTCCGGCAGGGGGAGGGCCGTCGCCGACGAAGGAGACGAAGGCCTGGAGACGCTGCCCCCCGGCAGGACCGCGTCAGCGCCCAGAGGAGAAGAAGGAACAGCGGTCATCGACCTCACACAAGGATCCGCGGCACACGGGCGGAGACCGCGCAGAGCACCTCGTAGGCAACCGTACCGCCCGCCTCCCCCACCTCGTCGGCGCCGAGATGGGGGAACTGCCGGCCGCCGATGACGATGGCCTCGTCGCCGGGCCCGGCGCCGTCGACCGCGGAGATGTCGACGCTGATCATGTCCATGCTCACCCGGCCGACGATCGGGCAGCGCACCCCCGCCACCAGCACGCAGCCGCGGTTCGACTGGGAGCGGTGGACGCCGTCGGCATAGCCCGCGGCGACGGTGGCCAGCCGGGTGTCGCGGGTGGCGGTCCAGGCGCGGCCGTAGCCGACGGTGTCGCCGGCGCGCACCGTCTTCACCTGGGTGATGCAGGCGGCGAAGGTGAGCGCCGGGCGCAGCGCCACCACCCCGGCGCTCTCCGGCGGCGCGTAGCCGTAGAGGGCGATGCCCGGCCGCACCAGGTCGTGGTGCATCTCGGGGAAGCGCAGCGTGGCGGCGCTGTTCGAGCAGTGGACGATCACGTCGGGGTCGACGTCGCGGGCGGCCTCGATCACCGGCAGGAAGCGCTGGTGCTGCTCGAGGGTGAAGGCGGGATCCTCGCCGTCGGCGTCGGCGTAGTGGGTGAAGACCCCGGCGAGGCGCAGGTGCGGGGCGGCGGCCCGGATGGCGCGGAGCAGGGCATGCGCCGCCTCCAGGGGGGCGCCGAGGCGGCTCATGCCGGTGTCGACCTTGAGGTGCACGCGGCCGTGCCGGCCGGTGGCCCGGGCCCGGACGGAGAGCGTCTCGACCTCGGCGAGGTCGTACACGGTGATGTCCACCCCGGCGGCGATGAGCGCGCGGTGTGACGAGGGCGGGCTCCAGCCGACGATCAGCATCGGCGCCTCGATGCCGGCGCCGCGCAGCTGGAGCGCCTCCTCGGGCGACGACACCCCCAGCCAGCGCGCCCCCCCGGCGACCATGCAGCGGGCGGCGAGCACGGCGCCGTGGCCGTAGCCGTTGGCCTTGACCATCGCCATCACCGCGACGTCGGGGCCGACGTGGGCGGCGAGCGCGGCGGCGTTGGCGGCGAGGGCGCCGGCGTCGATCTCCGCCCACTTCACCGGGCGGCCCTCGATCGGGCTCGGCCAGGCGGCCAGGTCGCCGCAGAGGTCGAAGCGGTCGGCGATCACGATCCGCCGCCTCCGCTCACCGCGGCCAGGGCCCGCCGGAGCCGCTCCTGGGCGGCGGGCAGGGCCTCGACCACGTCGCCGGCCAGCGCCCCCGCCCGGCCCCGGGTGGCCTCCACCGCGGCCCCGGCCTCGGCGTGGACGGTGACCCCGGCGAGAGCGGCGTCGAAGGGCGACAGCCCGCCGGCGAGCATCGCCCCGATCAGCCCGGCGAGCACGTCCCCGGTGCCGCCGCTGGCGAGGGCGACGACCCGGTGGCCGTCGACCGCGAGGCGCCCGTCGGGCCCGGCGATCACCGTCTGGGCGCCCTTGAGCACCACCACCACGCCGTGCTCGGTGGCGTAGCCCACGGCCACGCCCACCCGGTCGGCCTGGACCTCGCGCGCCGAGGTGCCCACCAGCCGGCCCATCTCCGCGGGGTGGGGGGTGAGCACCAGCGGCTGCCCGGAGCGGCGCCAGTCGATCCCCCGCAGCGCCGCGATGTTGAGCCCGTCGGCGTCGACCACGGTGGGGCAGGGCAGCCGCTCCAGCAGCGCCGCCACCGCGGCGACGGTGCGCGGCGCCTGGCCCAGCCCGCAGCCGGCGACCAGCACGTCGGCGGCGGGGAGGTGGTCGCGCTCCAGCACCGCCACCGAGTCCTCCCCCACCGTGCCGGCGCCGCCGTCGGGCAGCCCGTGGGCCATCACCTCGGTGCACTTCACCGCCACGATGGGGAGGAGGCTCTGGGGCACGCAGAGGCGGATGCGGCCGGCGCCGCCGCGGGCCGCGCCCATCCCCGCCAGGTAGGCGGCGCCGCTGAAGCCGTGGGCGCCGGCGAGCACGGCGACGGTGCCGAAGTCGCCCTTGTGGGCGTCGGGCGACCGCGGCGGCAGCACCAGCCCCTGCGGCGGGGGCAGCGAGGGCGGCTGGTCGAGGGGGTCGGGGCAGCCGGGGGCCCCCACGGCGACGGCCACCACCAGGTCGCCCTCGTGGCTGATTGACACCGCCGGGGGCGGACCCCGGAGGAGCCGGATGCGGGGCGCGCCGTCGTCGTCGTAGGCGACCTCGACGTCGCGGAAGGCGGGGAGCGGCGAGCGGCCCCATCCCAGCCCCCCGGAGCCGGCGAGCTTGCGCACCGCCTCCTTCGCCGCCCAGCGCGAGGCCCAGCGCCGCGGGGATCGCTCGCAGTCCCGGATCTCGGCCGCGGTGTAGGCGCGCCGGGCGAGCCGGGGGTTGCGCTCGACCGCGGCGCGGAGGCGGGCCACCGAGGCGACG
>JAQBPH010000079.1:0-4822 GCA_028287625.1 Chloroflexota bacterium
ACCCCCTTCGGGCGTCCGGTGTACGCCGCCGCGGACGGGGTGGTGGTGGCCGCGTCGAGGAGCGCCGAGGGCTACGGCGACCACGTGATCATCGCCCACGACGGCCACACCTTCACCCTCTACGGGCATCTCGAGAGCTTCGCCGTGCACCCGGGTGACCAGGTGAAGCAGGGGCAGCTGATCGGGCTCGTCGGCTCGACCGGCAACTCCACCGGGCCGCACACCCACTTCGAGGTGCGCGTCGACCGCACTCCCACCGACCCCGGGGCCTACCTGCCGCCACTGCCCCAGGGCGCCAAGGGGCCGCCCGCCCAGTAGCCGTCGCGACCCTCAGCCGCGAAGGCCGCCTCACAGAACCGATTCGGTAGAGTAGCGCCGCCCGTTTGGGATGGCAGCAGGCCGCGTCCCGGACCAGGGCCGAGGAAGCACGGGAGCGCTCATGAACGTCGTCGTCTGTGTCAAGCAGGTCCCCGATCCCAACTCGGTGGGCCAGCTCGACCCCAGCACCCACAACCTCCGGCGCGACGGGGTCGAGGTGGTCCTCGACCCCGGTGACGAGTTCGGGATCGAGGCGGGGCTCCAGCTCGCAGAGGCCCACGGCGGCAAGGTCACCGTGGTCACGATGGCGCCGGAGAAGGGGCTCGACGCGATCCGCAAGGCGCTCGCCATGGGGGCCGCCAAGGGGGTGCTGGTCAGCGACCCGTCGCTCGCCGGGGCCGATGCCCTGACCACCGCCAAGGTGCTCGCCGCGGCGATCCGGCGCGAGGGCTTCGACCTGGTGATCACCGCCACGGAGTCGACCGACGGCTACACCGGGGTGGTCCCGCAGGCGCTGGCCGAGTACCTCGGCGTCCCCGCCGTCACCTTCGCCAAGGCGATCCAGAGCGACGGCAGCTCCCTGACGGTGCGGCGGCAGACCGAGGCCGGCTACGACAACGTCGAGGCCGTGCTGCCCGCGGTGGTGAGCGTCACCGCCGGCGTCAACGAGCCTCGCTACCCGTCGCTGAAGGGGATCATGGCCGCCAAGTCCAAGCCGGTCGACCGCCTCAGCGTCGCCGACCTGGGTCTCGACGGGCTCGTGCCCGGGCAGGCCATCGTCTCCGTCCAGCCCGCCGAGCAGCGCAAGGCCGGAGAGGTGGTCGAGGACGACGGCACCGCCGCCCATCGCGTGGTCGAGTTCCTCGCCGCCAAGAAGGTGATCTGAGCCATGGCACTGGACAGGGTCTGGGTCTTCGCCGAGGTCCTCGACGGACAGCCGATCACGCCCGCCCTCGAGCTGCTCACCCGGGCCCGCAGCCTGGGTGGCACCGTCGAGGCGGTCTGCCTCAGCCCCGAGGCCGAGTCGGCGGCGGCGGCGCTGGGTGACCACGGCGCCACCACCGTGTACGCGGGCACCGACCCCGCCTACGCCGACCTGCTCCTGGGCGGGCCCGGGGCCGACGCCCTCGCGGCGCTGGCGGGCGAGCACTCGCCCGACCTCATCCTCTTCCCGACCACGTACACCAGCCGCGACGTGGCCGGCCGCCTCGCCGCCAAGCTCGACGTGCCGGTGATCTCCAACGGCCTCGACGTCAGCGTCGACGGCGGCATCAGCGTCGAGAGCTCGATCTTCGGCGCCAGCCAGAATGTGAGCACCCGGTTCGAGGGGAGGGGGCCGGCGATCGCCCTGATCCGGCCCAAGTCGTTCGCCGCCGAGCCCTCCGGGGGCGGTGCCCCCCGGATCGTCCCCGTCGAGGTCCCCATCGCCGATCAGCACCGGTCGGCGCGGGTGGTCGAGCGGGTGATCGACAAGGCGACCGGGCCCAAGCTCGAGGAGGCGCCGATCGTGATCAGCGGCGGCCGCGGCCTCGGCGACCCCAAGAACTTCGCCCTGCTGGAGGAGTTCGCATCCCTGGTGGGCGGGGCGGTGGGCGCCAGCCGCGCCGTGGTCGACGCCGGCTGGGTGCCCTACGCGATGCAGGTCGGCCAGACCGGCAAGACGGTGAAGCCCACCGTCTACATCGCCTGCGGCATCAGCGGGGCGATGCAGCACACCGTGGGGATGAAGGGGGCCAAGAACATCGTCGCCATCAACAAGGACGCCGAGGCGCCGATCTTCAAGCTGGCGGACCTCGGCATCGTCGGCGACGTCCTCAAGGTGGTGGGTCAGGTCATCGAGGAGCTCAAAGCGCGCCAGACCTGACCCGGGTCGGACGTGCACACGACAGCCGGTCTGCAATCTCATGTCTGACTTCGGCAGACCGTCGCTTATACTCGCCGGTCGGATGGATGACAAGGTCATTGTCGACCTGCTGGGTCAGGTGGGGAAGCTCTTCACCTCGTCGCTCGAGCTGAAGGAGACCATCGACTTCATGCTCAAGGCGACCTCCCAGCTGGTCGCCTGCGATACCGCCACCGTCTTCCTCGCCGACCCCGAGGGCCGCACCCTCGCCGCCATGGCCACCTTCCCCTACCTGGAGAGCGTGGGCCGGGTGGCCCGCTTCGACATCGGCGAGGGCATCGTGGGGTGGGCGGTCAAGCACCGCACCACCGTGGCCGTCGACGACGCCACCCGCGACCAGCGCTTCAAGACCCTGGACCTCGCCTACGCCCCCCGCTCCAGCCTGGTGATGCCCCTCGAGTCGCCCCGGCACCTGGTGGGCGCCCTCTGCCTGGCCCGGCGCACGGTCCAGCCCTTCACCAGCCTGGAGCAGGCGATGGTGGGGATCATCGCCAACCAGGCGGCGATCAGCATCGACAATGCCCGCCTCTACGCGCAGCAGAAGGAGCAGCTGGCCGAGATCGAGCTGCAGAAGCGCGAGGTCGAGGTGGCAAACACCCAGATCCGCGAGATCAGTCGCCACAAGAGCGAGTTCCTGGCCAATATGAGCCACGAGCTGCGCACCCCGCTGAACGCCATCCTGGGGTTCAGCGAGATCCTCAAGGACAACCTGGTCGGCAACCTCACCCCCCAGCAGCGTCAGGAGTGCCTGGAGAACATCCACACCTCGGGACGGCACCTGCTCGAGCTGGTGAACGACGTGCTCGACCTCAGCAAGGTCGAGGCGGGGCGGATGGAGCTCTCCTATGAGACCTTCGCGGTGTCCGCCGCGTTCCGGGAGGTGCGCAACGTCATCCGCTCGCTGACCGAGCGGCGGGATCTCACCCTCAGCGACGACATCAAGCCTCCCGAGCTGGAAGTTCGTGCCGACAAGAGCAAATTCAAGCAGGTGATGTACAACCTGCTCAGCAACGCCATCAAGTTCACCCCGGCGGGAGGCAGGGTCTGGGTGCATGCCCGTGCCGACGAGGCGGAGCTGATGGTGGAGGTGGGTGACACCGGGGTGGGTATCGCCGCGGAGCACCAGGAGCTGATCTTCACCGAGTTCTTCCAGGTCGACGGCGAGCCCACCCACCAGGTCCAGGGCACCGGCCTGGGGCTCTCCCTGACCCGCCGCCTGGTCCAGCTCCACGGCGGGTCGATCAGCGTGGAGAGCGGGCGCGGCCACGGCTCGGTGTTCACCTTCCGCATCCCGCTGCTGGGGATCGACGGTGACAACGGTCACGTCCGCAACCGCATCCTGCTGATCGAGGACAATGCCAGCAATCGAGAATTGACCAGGATGGTCCTCAACGGCAACGGGTTCCGCGTCGACGTCGCCGCCGACGGCAACGAGGGGCTGGAGAAGGCCCGCACCGAGCTCTACGACCTGGTCCTCATGGACGTCAAGCTCCCAGGACTGGATGGCATCACCCTGACCCGCATGCTCAAGTCCGACCCCAAGACGGCCAGGATCCCCGTGGTCGCGCTCTCCGCCCGCGCCATGAAGGGCGACGAGCAGGAGGCCCTGGCCGCCGGCTGCGCCGCCTACATCACCAAGCCCATCGAAGTCGCACAATTCGTCCGTCGGATCACGAGCTTCCTGGAGGCGGGCCGCGTATGAGCAGCAATGCGGGGAAGACCATCCTCATCGTGGAGGACGATCAGCCCAGCCGTGAGGTGGTCAGGCTCGCCTGCTCGGCCCAGAACCACACCCTGATCGAGGCCGGCAACGGCACCGAGGGGCTGGAGATGGCGCGGGAGAGCAGCCCGGACCTGGTGATCCTGGACGTCAACCTGCCCGGGATGAGCGGCCTCGACGTCTGCCGCCGGCTCCGCGCCGACGGCTCCCGGGTGCCGATCATCATGCTCACCGCCAAGGCCGACACCATCGACGTGGTGGTGGGGCTGGAGCTGGGCGCCGACGACTACGTCACCAAGCCCTTCGAGGTGCGCGAGCTGATGGCCCGCATCGGCGCCCACCTCCGCCGGGCGGAGATCACCCCGCAGGAGCAGCCCCGCGACCGCTTCGAGTTCACCGGGCTGATCATCGACCTCGGCCGCCGCCAGGTGTTCCGCGAGGGCGAGGAGGTGCTGCTCACCCTCACCGAGTTCAACCTCCTGGCCCTGCTCGCCTCCCGCCCCGGCCAGGTGATGAGCCGCGGCGAGCTGCTCCGGCGGGTCTGGGGCTACGAGGTCGAGATCGAGACCCGCACCGTCGACGCGCACGTCTACCGGCTACGGCGCAAGATCGAGCCCGAGCCCGACAAGCCCACGTACATCCACAGCGTCCCCGGCATCGGGTACCGCTTCGCGGGTTGAACCTCCGCTGGGGCCGAGAGTCGCTTCGCTGGACGCGGCCGGCCGGCCGACGGCGATCAGGGGGGACGCCGGCAATCGCTTCGCGATCGACTCGGCTCGGAGCTCGCCGCGGGGGTATACGGCTCTGTGAGGATGGCGGAGCCATCAGGGGATGGGTATACACAGTAGTCGTAGTAGTGGCCTGTGGATACGTGGGACAGT
>JAQBPH010000113.1:0-3179 GCA_028287625.1 Chloroflexota bacterium
GACGTCACCGTGCGCGTGCCGGTCACCGTGGTGGTGGTGTGGCCGCGGGTCTGCCCCGTGGACCAGTCCGCTGAGTAGCCGGCGCCCTGCCGCACCGGTGAGCCGAGCAGCAGCAACGGGACGGCGATGCGGGCCGTCGGCGGCGGCGGGCCGGAGGGCGCCGGACCCGCGACCGCCGCCACGGGTGGGGGAGAGGCGGAGCCGGGCATCCTCCCGCCGGTCAGGCCCTCGGCGAGCGGCGTCCCCACCAGCACCACCGCGGCGGCGGCGGCGGCGAGGCCGAGCTCCGCCGCCGCCACCCCCACGCGCAACGCCGGCCGCGCGCGAGTTCTCGCCGAGGTCGGCCAGAAGGCGAGCGGCCCCAGCCACACGGTGAGCGCGGGCACCAGCAGCGTTCGCACCACGAAGGTGTCGACGAGCACACCGGCGGTGACCGCGAAGCCCATCTGCGCGAGGGTGGGGAGGGGGACGATCACCATCGCGCAGAAGGTGCCGGCGAGGATCAGCCCTGCCGAGGAGATCACCGGGCCGGTGTCGACGAGCCCGCGCACCGCGGCGTCGGCCACCGAGCCGCCGGCGTCGAGCGCCTCGCGCATCCGGCTGGTGATGAAGATGTTGTAGTCGGCGCCGAGGGCGACGAGGATGACGAAGAGGAAGGGTGGCACCCAGAAGGAGAGGTCTCCCTGCCCGAGCAGGCCGGAGAACACCGTGACCGTGAGCCCGAGGGTCGCGGCATACGAGAGCAGCACGGTGACCAGCAGGTAGAGGGGCGTCACCGGCGAGCGCAGCAGCAGGGTGAGCACCACCAGGATGGCGACGAGCAGCACCGCCACCACCCGGTGGAAGTCGTCGGCGCCGAGCCGCTCGATGTCGGCGAACATCGCGGGCGGGCCGCCGACGGAGAGCTGCGCGCCCGAGAGCGGGCCGCCGGCGAGGGTGGCGGCCGCCGTCGACGCCACCCGGGGGATGAGCTGCAGCGCGGCGGGCGCGTAGGGATCGCCGCGGACGACCACCATCAGCCGGGTCGACCTGTCCCCGGCGCCGGCGAAGTAGTCGAGCGGCGCGGCCAGCTCGGGATGCGCGCGGAGCACCGGCTCGGTGAGGCGCAGGCCGCGGGAGGACGCCATCGCCGCATACAGCGGCGTGACGTCGACGCGGTTCGGGTCGATGCCCAGCGAGCGCAGCCCCGCCATCCCCTCCGGCCCGCCCGCCGCCGGGCGCAGCGTGATCGGCGCGCCCGCCGGCTGGGTGGCCGAGCGCACCTCCGCGACCCCGGGCAGGGCGCGCAGCGCGTCGCTGAGGCGGTCGACGGCGTCGAGCGAGGGCGCAGTGCGCACCGCGTGCTCACCGCTGATCACCAGCACGATGGGGGCGAGCTCGCCGGTGGGGAGATGGCCGGCGAGGGTCTCGGCGCCGCGCCGCGAGTCCGCCGAGGCGGGCAGCTCGCGGGAGAGGTCGAAGGACTGGTGGAAGCCGCGCAGGCCTCCGGCGCAGAGCAGCAGCGCCGCCGCCACCGACAGGGTCACCGCCACCGGCCGGGTGCGCACCAGGGTTCCCAGCCGCGGCCAGATGCGGCCGCCGCGGCGCCGCGGCGCCGGGAAGGCGCGCCGGCCGAGCAGTGCGAGCAGCGCGGGGGTGAGGGTGAGCCCGGCGGCGACGGTGATCGCCACCGCGATGCCGACGGCGGGCCCGATGGTGCGGTAGACGCCCATGCGGGCGGTCAGCAGCGAGAGGAACCCGGCGATCACGGTCGCCCCCGAGGCGGCGATCACCGGGCCGGTGGCGCGGCGCGCCCGTCCCAGTGCGGTGCCGCGGGCGCTGCCGCCGGCCAGCTCCTCGCGATAGCGGGACACGAGGAACAGGCAGTAGTCGGTGCCGGCGCCGAAGACCATGACCACCATCAGGGTGGTGGCGAGGGTGGACACCTGGAGGCCGTGGGCCGCGAGCAGCCCGATGGCGCCGATGGCGACGGCGAAGGCGGCGCCGCTGGTGAGCAGCGGGATCAGCGCGCCCAGCAGCGAGCGGTAGACCAGCAGCAGGATGGCCAGCACCAGCGCGATCGAGACCACCGCGGTGCGGGCGAAGCTGGCGGTCACCTCCCCGGTCTCGTCGGCGCTGAGGCCGGCGACGCCGCCGAGGTGGTGGGTCAGCCCCGCCGGAGCGGTGGCGTCGAGGTGGTGACGGAGCTGCGCCACCGCCCCGTCGGCGGCGCCGGTGAAGGGCGCGGCGCGCAGCCCGACCACGATCAGCGCGGTGGTCCCGTCGGGTGAGGTGAGCACCGAGGAGAGCCGCGACAGCCCGCCCGCCGACTCCACGCTCGCCACCGTCCGGGCCATCGCCGGCGACGCCAGCTCCTCGCTGAGCCGGGCCTGGTAGGCGCGGTCGGCCGCGGTGAGCCCGCCCGGCCGGTGGAGCACGATCAGCGCGGAGTCGAGGGAGGGGTCGTGGGGGAAGAGGCGGTGGAGGAGCCGGGCGGCCTGCTGCGAGGGGGCGCCGTGGGGGAGGAGGGCGGTCTCGTCCTGCACCGCGACGGTGGTGAGCGACGGTGCGGCGAGCAGCCCCAGCGCCGCGGCCACCAGCCAGGCGGCGACCACCAGCAGGGGACGGAGCCACCGGCGTCCGCCACCGCCGCCTCGGTCGGGTCCCGCCATCGCGCCCACCCCGCCTCACCGATTCCTGGTCGACGAGTATAGACCGCAAGTACAACTCTGTCAGACCGTCGTCGCCCCCGCGTCGATGGCGAGCTGGGCGCCGGTCACGCTGCGTGAGGCGTCGGAGGCGAGGTAGACGACCAGCTCGGCGATCTCGTCGACCCCGGTCAGCATCAGCGGCAGGATGCTCCCGAAGGAGGCGGCGTACCGGGGGTTGTCGCCGAGCACGCGCATCCCCGTCCGGTCCTGGGTGGCCATCGGCGTATCCACCCCCCAGGGGTGGATGGAGTTCACCCGGATGCCGTGCTCGCCCAGCTCGATGGCGGCGCTCTTGGTCAGCCCGACCAGCCCGTGCTTCGCCGCCGAGTAGTGCGCCTGGAAGGGCAGCGACTTCAGCCCCGCCACCGAGCTGGTGACGATCACCGAGCCGCCCGTCCCCTGGGCGATGAGGAGGGGGACGGTCGCCTTGAGGGTGTGCCAGACCCCCGTGAGGTTGGTGTCGATCACCCCGCGCCACTCCTCCTCGGT
>JAQBPH010000124.1:0-5846 GCA_028287625.1 Chloroflexota bacterium
GCGCGCAGGATCGCCAGGGGATCGAGCTCGAAGCGGTCGCGGCCCCGGGCGGAGAGATTCGCCCCCGACGTGACCGACCGGACGGCCAGGAGGCCGTCCGCCCCGACGGCCCCCACCAGCACCCCGCATCCCTCGGAGGGGTACGCGGAAGCGGCCAGCCGCCGAAGCTCAGCCGCCGCGGAGGGGCTGAGCACCACGCCCGCCTCCATGCCTACCGGTCGCGCTGGCGGTACAGGCCGCTGCTCAGGTACCGGTCGCCGCCGTCGGCGAAGACGATGACGATCACCCCGCCCTGCCCGTCGGCGGCAAGGGAACGCCCCACCGAGCCGGCGACGTGGAGGGCGGCGCCGCTGGAGTGGCCGATCAGGATCCCCTCGGTGGTCGCCAGGCGGCGGGCCACGTCGTAGGCGTCCTCGGTCGACACCCCCACGTTGTCGTCGGCCAGGGCGGGGTCGTAGATCCCCGGCACGATCGAGGTCTCCATGTGCTTGAGGCCCTCGAGCCCGTGCCACGGCTCGTCCGGCTCCACGCTGATGCACCGCACCGCGGGGTTCAGCTCCTTCAGCCGCCGGCTGGTCCCCATGAAGGTCCCGCTGGTGCCGAGGCCGGCGATGAAGTGGGTCACCCGGCCGCCGGTCTGCTCCCAGATCTCGAGCCCGGTGCCGTCGTAGTGGGCGCGCCAGTTGGCGTCGTTGTTGTACTGGTCGGGCATGAAGTAGCGGTCGGGATCGGCGTCGCGCAGCTGCCGGGCGAGCAGGATCGCCCCGTCGCTGCCCTCCTGCGCGTCGCTGTACTCGATCTCGGCGCCGAAGGCGAGGACCAGCTGCTTGCGCTCCTCGCTCACGTTCGTGGGCATCACCAGCCTCACCCGGTAGCCCCTGGCGGCGCCGATCATCGCGTAGGCGATCCCGGTGTTCCCGCTGGTGCTGTCGAGGATCACCCGGTCGCGGGTCAGCCGGCCGGAGCGCTCACCCTCCTCGATCATCCGCAGCGCCGGCCGGTCCTTCACCGAGCCGCCCGGGTTCATGAACTCGGCCTTGGCGTGGATCTCGACCCCGGGCGCCGCCTCGTCGAAGAGGTGGACGCGCAGCAGCGGGGTGTTGCCGATCTCGTCGGTGATGCGCCGGTCGGCGCCCATCCGCGGCTGCTGCCGAACCGGCGCGGTGCATTGCTGACTCATGAGGTCAATTATGCCGAACCGCCCTGCCGTCATCCGCCTCGCGTCCCCCGGCGCGGGCGTCACCGGACCCGGGGGGGTGATAGGACTCCCGCTCATGGTCATGTCCCGACGGCGGCGCTCCCCCGACCCCGCCGGACGCCTCCTCCTCGGCCAGCTGGTCATGTTCACCGGCATCGCCATGCTCTTCCCCGTGGTCGCGCTCTACGTGCGCCACCGCGGAGGCAGCGCCCTCGACGCCGCCCTCTTCATCGCCGGGCCGATGCTGGCGAACACCCTGGTCCAGGTCCCCGCCGGCCGGCTTGCCGATCGGGTCGGCCGCCGCCCGGTGCTCATCGGCACCCGTCTCGGCTACGCGGCGATCTCCCTCGGCCTCTTCGCCGACCACGGCCCGCTCTGGTTCCTCGCCGCCCTCCGCGCCGCCCAGGGGGCCTGCAGCGGCGCCTACGCCCCCGCCCTCCTCGCCGCGCTCACCGACCTCACCCCGCCCGACGGCAGGGCCACCCGCTTCAGCCAGCTGCAGCGTGCCGAGCTCACCGGCCTGCTCATCGGCCCGCTGATCGGCGGGGCGGTGGCGAGCTGGAGGGAGTCGGCGGTGTTCGGCGTCGCCGGGGTCGCCGTGCTCCTGGGCCTCGGCGCGGTGGCCCGGGTCCCCGAGACCCGCCAGCCGCCGGCCGCCCACGAGCACGCCGCCACCGCTCCCCACCGCTGGTGGCGCGGGCGGGGGGTGCTGGTCGCCTGCCTCACCCTCGGCACCGTCGGCCTCGTCTTCACCATGTACGACGTGGTCTGGCCGCAGTACCTCTCGGCGCGCGGCGTCGGCACCTTCGTGGTGGGGGTCTCCATCACCCTCTTCGCCCTGCCCATGCTCCTGCTCGCCACTCCCGCGGGCCGGCTCGCCGACCGCGCCGACCGGCGGGTCATCCTCGGCGCCGCCCTCGCCGTGGTGAGCGTCTGCGCGTCCGCGTATCCGCTGCTCCACTCGCTGGCCGTGATCCTCGCGCTGGGGACGGTCGAGGCGGCCGCCTTCGTCCTGGTCGAGCCGTCGCTCTACGCAACCCTCTCCGAGGCGGCGGCCGCCGGCGCGCGCGGCCGGATGATGGGCCTCGGAGGCCTCTTCCAGTTCGGCGGGTCGGCGCTGGGCGCGTCGGTGCTCGGCGCCCTGTACGGGGTGCGGGAGGGCATCCCCTTCTGGTGCGGCGGCGCGGCGCTCCTGCTGATGTCGGTGCTCTGCGCCGTGGCCATCCCCCCGCGCGCGTCCGCGGCCGCGGCGGGCGCGCCGCTACGAGGCGCTGGCGGAGGCGGAGGCCACGCGGAAGCCCGAGCTCTGCCGCTGGGTGTGGTCGAGCACGGCGATGACGCTGCCGGGGCGGACGTGCACCGGCCCCTCGTCGCCCGGGAGCTCGACGAACTCGGTGCCGGCGGCGAGCGCCGCGAGAAGCTCCGCGACATTGAGCTTGACGGTGACGTCGCCACCGTTCACGAGACGCAGGATCGCCATGGTTCTCCCTCGGGACGGCCGGGTCGGGGTGATGCCCTGGGATGGTAGCCCGTCCGCGACGGCAGGGAATCTCCGGCCCCTCCGTTCAGGAGAGGACAGCCGGCCCCCCGTGAGGACCCACGAAGGCCCAGAGCACCACGTTCCTGCGTGGGGTTCGAGGGGTTCGTGATGCTGTAACGCATCAATAGCGCGTAACAGCGCAAACAGTGCAAGCTGTCCACCTCCTCGTTCGTCTGGATAGGCGTAGCGGTCACCGAGCCGGATCGGGCTCGACCAGCGAACCAGGGAGGGAATCGTCCACATGCGAATCATCGGCATCGCCGCCATCGCCACCGCGGCGGTGCTCGGCGGCTCCGCCATGACGCTCACCGGCAATGCGTCGAAGGCGCACGGCGGGAGCGCGTCCTCGAAGTCGACCGGCGGCAGGGGCGGCAACGCCTCCGCGGGCGGCGGCGCCGGCGGTGACACCACCGGCGGCAACGGCATCGGCTGCGGGCTGCTCGGCGGCCTCCTCAGCAATGACCTCAACAACACCCTCGGCGGCCAGATCCAGCTGCTGAACGGCGTCAACATCCTGAACAACCTGTTCATCCCGGTCCTCAGCCCGGGCAGCAGGCCGAACCAGAGCGCCAACGCGGGCGGTTCGACGATCAGGGGCAGCCGCGGCGCGACGGCCGGCGGCAGCAGCGGCAACACCGCCTGCGGCACCTCCGGGAGCGGCGGCAACGGCGGCAGGGGCGGCACCGCCAGGGGCGGCACCGGTGGCAGCGGCGGCAAGTCCACGAGCAGGGGCGGGAAGGGGTCGCACACGAGCGGCGGCTGACCCCCACATTCCAATGCCTTTGACGGGCGCAGCGGCACATTCGGGGCCGCTGCGCCCGTTCAATAACGTCAGGGAGGGTCTGGATTCATGCGGATAACGAGCTTCGCTGCCATCGCCGCGGCCGCGGTGCTGGGCAGCTCGGCGGTGGCCGTCACCACCCATGCGAGCGGTGGCAGCAGCCATGCGAGCTCGCACGGAGGCAACGGTGGGCGCGCCTCGGCGAGCGGCGGCACCGGCGGTGACAGCATCGGCGGCAACGGGATCCTCTGCGGGGTCCTCAGCGGCGTCGCCAGCAACGACCTCAACAACACCCTCGGCGGCCAGATCCAGCTGCTGAACGGGATCAACCTGCTGGACAACCTCTTCGTCCCCATCCTGAGCCCGGGAGCCACGGCGCACCAGAGCAGCCACGCCGGCGGTTCCACCATCAGGAACAGCCGTGGCGCCGTGGACGGCGGTCGCACCGGCAACACGAGCTGCGGGAGCGCCGGTGACGGCGGCAACGGCGGCAGGGGTGGCAGGGCGACCGGCGGCAGGGGCGGGAGTGGCGGTCACTCCAGTGCTCACGGCGGCAGCAGCAGCCACACGTCCGGCGACTAGCCGGGAGGGCCCGGTTCTCGGGGGCGGGTGCAGCGGGGCTGCTCCCGCCCTCTCCCGTGCTGACGTGACAGAAAAGTTCGACGCACTCGTTGTGTGGAGACGTGGGTTCCCCAAGCCTCCTGGGGAGTCACGCAGACCCGGCAGTGGGCGGTGGGCGCCCGGGTCAGGGATGACAGGACGGCACGACGCGACCGGAGAAGGGGTGAGCGGCATGCACCGCATGGGTGATGACGGCGACGTGGCTCGGCGGACGGCGCCGCGGCGCGCCCTGCGGCGATCGATGGGCACGCTGCTGCTCGCCGGCGCCATCGGCGTCGGCGTCCTCACCGTCATCGGCATCGCCGGCACCGCCGGCGGGCCCACCGGGGTGATCACCACCCTGGCCGCCGCGAGCAGCCCTCATCCCAGCTCGCACTCATCGCCGACCGCGCGTCCGTCCGCGACGCCGACCCCGGCTCCCCTGGCCCCACCGTGCCCGCCCGGGCTGGGCTCGGTCCTCTTCGGCTGCCCGACTCCATACCCCACCCCGGTGCCGACGCCCACCCCGGCGCCGACACCCGCGGCGACGCCCACCCCGGCGTCCACCCCCACCCCCACGGCGACGCCCACCGGTGGCAGCACGCCGACCCCGCGTCCCGGCGCAACCCCGGCGCCCGGCGGCGGCATCGTCAGCGGACCCTACTGCGACCCCACCGTGGCCACCTGCCCGGGCCAGCAGCAGCCCACCACCCCGGACTCCAGCTCGCTCTTCGTGCCGGGGCCCGCCACCGGCACCACGGGCGCCGACACCTCGAACGCCGGCGCCTCGACCGACACCTCCGGCACCTCGAGCACCGACACCTCCAACGCCGGCGCGGGTGCCGCGACCGACACCTCGGGCACCTCGAGCACCGACACGACGGGCACCGACGCCCAGGCTCCCGACACCGGCGGCACGCCCAGCGCGGCCCCCGCGGGTGCCGGCGGCGCCTCCTCCGGCGGTGGCACGAACAGCAACTCGCTGTTCGGCAACCAGCCGCTGCCGGCGGCCGACGCCACCGCGACGCCGGCTGCCGAGACCACTGTCAACATCTGGGCGATCGCCGGCGCGGCCCTGATCGTCCTGGCCGTCGTGCTCTCGCACGTGGTCTCCACCGTCCGCCAGCGCGGACGGAAGCGGGCCGCGTCCGCGGCCTGACCGGGGGGAAGGGGAACTCTATCCGGCGGCGGCGGTGGCCGCCGCCGGAAGCAGCCGGAAGGCGGACCGTCCCGCATAGCGCCCGGCGCCGCCGAGCTGGTGCTCGAGGCGCAGCAGCTGGTTGTACTTGGCCACCCGCTCCGACCGGGACGGCGCCCCGGTCTTGATCTGGCCGGCGTTGGTGGCCACCGCCAGGTCGGCGATGGTGGTGTCCTCGGTCTCGCCGCTGCGGTGGCTGATGACGCTGGTGTAGCCGCTGCGGGTGGCCAGCGCGATCGCCTCCATGGTCTCGGTGAGGGTGCCGATCTGGTTGACCTTGATGAGGATCGAGTTGGCCACGCCGCGCTCGATGCCGAGGCTCAGGCGCTCGACGTTGGTGACGAAGAGGTCGTCGCCGACCAACTGCACGCGTGCGCCGAGCGTACGGTTCAGCAGCTGCCAGCCCTCCCAGTCGTCTTCGCCCAGGCCGTCCTCGATCGAGACGATCGGATAGTTGCGGCAGAGCCCTTCGTAGAGCCCGACCATCTGCGCCGAGTCGAACGGATGGTCGTCCGGCTTGTGCGGCCAG
>JAQBPH010000126.1:0-11101 GCA_028287625.1 Chloroflexota bacterium
TGCCCACGTGGTCCGCGCGCCGCGGCGAGCAGTGAGGCGATCGCCATCCGCTCGAGCAGCGCCCCCAGGTCGTCCCGCTCGAGCATGGTGTCGTAGTGGGCCACCGCGTTGAGCATCCCCAGCACGCTGCGCACCGCGGCCCGGGCCTGCTCGTCCTCGAGCTCGGGACGCAGGCGGACGAGGGTCTCGACCCAGTGCTCGAGGTAGGCGCGCTGGCGGCGGCGGAGCCGGCGGCGGTCGGCGCCGGGGAGGCTGTCGTCCTCCCGCGCGTAGACCGCCATCAGGGCGCGCTCGTTGAGGACGAAGTCGACATGGAATGCCACCAGCCGCTCCAGCCGTCCCCGCGGCGAGCGGCCGCGGGCCACCTGGGCCTCGCCGCCCTCGAGCAGCCGCTCGGTGATGCGGTCGAAGACGGCGATGAGGATGGCCACCTTGCTGGGGAAGTGGCGGTACACCGCCGGGCCGGTGATGCCCGCGGCCCGGCCGATGTCGTCGACCCCCACCCCGTGGTAGCCCCTCCCACGGAACAGCTCGGTCGCGGCGGCGAGGATCAGCTCGGGGCGGACGCCCAGACCCTCGCGCCAGCGGCCCGCCGGCTCGGACTCGGGCTCGCCGCTCCGCGCCCGTCGCGGCGCGGCCGTCTGGTGGATCACGAGACTCTCTGTGGCATCACGACCTTCAAGGGTAGGGGATCCCTACGGGCGGAGTCCGGACCGGTATGGTGTGCTCGTCCCACACGGGAGGAGGAATCCATGACCATCGACGAGGCCCGGGACTTCATTCGCAGCAATCACCGTGCCGTGCTCGCCACCGAGCGGGCCGACGGCGGGGTGGCGATGTCGCCGATCGTGGTCGGCGTCGACGCCGCCGGCGACCTGGTGGTGAGCACCCGCGAGACCGCCATGAAGACCCAGCACGTGCGCCGCACCGGACGCGCCTCCGTCTGCGTGATGAACGACGGCTTCTTCGGCTCCTGGGCGGTGGTGGAGGGGCCGGCCCGGGTGATCTCCCTGCCCGAGGCGATGGAGCCGCTGGTCGACTACTACCGCGAGAGCTTCGGCGAGCACCCCGACTGGGACGACTACCGCGCCGCCATGGAGCGGGAGCGGCGGGTGCTCCTGGCGATCACGCCCGAGCGGGCCGGCCCCACCCGCCAGGGCTGATCAGGTGCGCCGGTGCATGGTGGGCACCCCCATGACCTGGTCGAGGGGGCGCACCACCAGCTCGTCGACGTTGACGTGGGGCGGGCGCTCCACCACCCAGAGCACGCACTCGGCGATGTCCTCGCCGGTCAGCGGGGTCATCCCCGCGTAGACCTGGGCGGCGCGCTCCTGGCTGCCGAGGCGGACGACGCTGAACTCGGTCTCCACCGCCCCGGGGTCGATCTCGCTGACCCGCACCGGGCGGCCGAGCAGCTCCTGCCGCAGGGTCCGGGTGACCGCGCGCACACCGTGCTTCACCGCGGTGTAGCCGGCGCCCCCGGGGTAGGTCTCGGCGGCGGCGATCGAGCCGATGTTGACCACGTGGCCGGGGGCGGCCCGCTCCAGCAGCGGCAGCAGGGCCCGGGTCATGCGCATCAGCCCGATCACGTTGACCTCGTACATCCGCCGCCACTGCTCGTCGTCGGCCTCGGCGATCGGGGTCAGCCCGTAGGCCCCGCCCGCGTTGTTGACGAGCACGGCGCACTCGTCGAGGCCGGCGACGAAGGCGTCGACGCTGGCCTGGTCGGTGACGTCGAGCCGCATCCAGCGCGCCCCCGCCCGCTCCGCCACCTCGCGCAGCCGGTCCTCGCGGCGGGCGCCGGCGACCACCCGCCAGCCGGCGCGGGCGAGGGCGACCACGGTGGCGGCGCCGATGCCGCTGCTCGCCCCGGTGACCACTGCGGTGCCGCGCGTCACAGTGCTCATGTGGAGCGGACCCCGGCCAGCCCCTCGCGGATGCGACGCTCCAGGGCGGCGACGTCGAGGCGGTCCATGCCCAGCTCGACGGCGACCAGGTCGGCGGGCAGCGCCTGGCCCAGCGACCAGAGGCCGCGCATCTCCGCCCCGGTCTGCGCCGACGCCCACCAGCGCTCGCCGCGGGCCGCTCGCCAGTGCTCGCGAAGCTGGGCCTCCAGCATCCAGGCGCGCAGGTACTGGGACGCGTAGAAGCCGGCGTCGACGTCGTCCAGCCAGGTCTCGGTGGGATGGGCGAAGCCGAGGTGCTCGGTGAGCAGCTCGGCGTAGCGGCGCGGCATCGCGGTCAGCCCCTCCGGCGCGGCGGCGTGGAGCTCGAGCTCGTACAGGAGCTTGGCCGCGTAGCGCCGGATCATGTAGAGGTAGTAGACGTGCACCCGGTGGAGGAGGGTGCGCAGCTCCTCCCCCGAGGCCTCGGCGTGCTCGGCGAGCCAGGCGCCGTCGAGGAGCAGGTGCTCGAGGCTGAAGGCGAAGGACTCGGTGACGCTGTTGTCGCCGAGCAGCCGCTCCTCGAAGGGGCGCGCCGCGTCGACGTGGGCGAAGTGCTCGGTGTGCCCGGCCTCGTGGAACAGCGCACGCCAGTCCTGGTAGCCGCCGGTGGGGCGGATCACCAGGTAGACCTCGCCGGGCGCCTGGACGGCGACGCAGAAGGCGCGCGGGTTCTTCCTCGGCCGGTCCTCGGTGTCGAGGTGGACGTTGGGCTGGTCGTCGAGGGCGACGCCGAGGCGAAGGAGGGTCTCGCGCAGCGCCGGCACCATCCGCTCGGCGGGGAAGCAGGTGTCGCGCTCGCGCATGCGGAAGAGCACCGCGGCGTCGTGCCGCTCGGCCCCGGCGAAGGGAACGCCGATGACCTCCTCGAACCAGGGGACGAGGTGGTCGAGGTAGAGGTCGCGCGTGCGCGCCAGGAAGCCGGCCACGGTCGCGCCCAGGCCGTGGAGGTCGATGCCCTTCAGCGTCGAGTAGAACGAGATGTAGGAGTCGAAGCCGAGCTCGCGGATGGCCTCGTGGTGGCGGCGGAGCAGCCGCTCGCGGAGCGGGTCGAGGCGGGCGGTCTCGGCGAGGCGGGCCCGCTCCAGGGCGCGGCGGCGCTCGCGGTCGGGCTCGTTCTGCACCGCCGTGTGGATCCCATGGTAGGGCAGGCTCTCGCCGCCGACGGTCACCGTCGCCCGGGCCTGAGCGGTGGCGAGCTCGTCGGCGAGCATCGCGAGGTCACGCTCCATGCAGAGCTCGGCGACCGCCTGGGCGAGCGCGGTGGCGCGGCGCCGCTCGGCGGGATCGGCGGCGGCCTCGCGGGCGGCGAGGGCGGCGCGGACCGCGTCGGGGACGAAGACGTCGGCGTGGCGCAGCACGATGGGGAAGATCTCGAGCGCGTCCTTCTGGCCGCTGAAGTGGAGATAGTGCTCCATGCCCGCCTCGCGGAGGAAACCCTCCAGGGTGCCGCGCAGGCCGTCGACAGAGGTGGTCATGGTCGCTCCCTGGGGCCCCGCGCCGGCCACTGCGGCACCCCGCCGTCCGCCGGCGGGGCGTCACTATTGTCCGGTCTGACGGCCTTTGGCGCGGGTGTTCAGCACTGCCACGGCAACGCCGGGGGCTGCCATGGGCGTTGAACGTGTCGGGTGCCGCCGCCGTCACACCCCCGCCAGGTATTGCCGGCGCGTGCATACTCCCGTGTCGACGCATATACTCGTCTCCCCACGGCCAGTCCCCCCCACGTCTTCGAGGGCCGTTCGATCCTCCACGCCGTCCTCTCTCCGACTCCCCCCGTCTCCTCCGGGACGATATCAGACTTCGCCGTACAGGCGTTCGCGCGCGGCACGCAGCCGCCGCACCGCCTCGGCGGGGCCGATGAATCGCATGGCGTCGAACACGGGCACGCCCTGGGCGCTGCCCAGGATCGCGATGTAGAGGACTCGGAAGCCGTCGCGTGGCTTGGTGCCCCGCTCCTCGAGGAGGGCGCCGAGCCGCTGCCGCATCGCCTCGGTGTCCTCGAGCCCGCCGCCCTCGACCTCGGCGGCGGTGGCGTCGAGCAGCGCCGCGGCGGTGCCGGCGTCGACCTTGCGCGGCGGGAAGTCGACCCCGTCCGGCCAGGGCACCTCGTCGAGAAGGGGAGCCGCCAGCCGGGTGGCCTCGTCGAGCCGGCTCATCCTCTCCTGGAGCAGGGGCACGAGCGCGAGGCGCTGCTCCTCGGTCGACCCCTCGATCCACGGCTCCAGCGCCGCGGCCAGCTCCGCCGGCGGCAGCCGCCGGATGTGCAGCCCGTCGAGGGCGTCCAGCCTCCGGGCGTCGAAGACCGCGGGAGCGGGGTTGACCCGGTCGAGCGAGAAGCGACCGGCGAGCTCGGCGAGGCCGAAGACCTCCTCGTCGGTGCCCGACGACCAGCCCAGCAGCGCCATGGCGTTGACCAGGGCGGAGGGGAGGTAGCCGAGCTCGCGGTACTCCAGGATGTTGCGGGCGCCCCGGCGCTTGCTGAGCTTCTGGCCGTCCTCGCCCAGCACCACGGGCACGTGGGCGAACGCGGGCGGGTCCCAGCCGAGGGCCGCATAGAGACAGAGGTGCTTGGGGGTCGAGGGGATCCACTCCTCGGCCCGGATCACGTGGGTGATCTCCATGGCGTGGTCGTCGACCACGTTGGCCAGGTGATAGGTGGGGAAGCCGTCGCCCTTGAGCAGGACCTGGTCGTCCAGCTCGGCGTTGTCGATGGCGATCGGGCCCCGGATGAGATCGACCCACCCGGTTCGGCCGGGGGGGATGAGCTGGCGGAGCACGGCCGGGACCCCGGCGGCGCGCTCCGCGGCCACCTCCTCCTGCCGGCCCAGGCAGCGCCGGTCGTAGCGGGTGGGCCGGCCGGCCGCACGCTGCTCGGCGCGCATCTGCTCGAGCCGCGCCGGCGTGCAGGTGCACCAGTAGGCGGCGCCGGCCTCGACCAACCGGTCAGCCTCGGACCGGTAGAGGTCGGTGCGGAGCGACTGGACGTAGGGATCGTGGGGGCCCCCGACCTCGGGGCCCTCGTCCCAGTCCAGTCCGAGCCAGCGAAGGGATTGGAGTATTTGCAACTCGCTCCCGGGGTGATACCTTCCTTGGTCCGTGTCCTCCACGCGGAGGAGGAAGGAGCCTCCCGAGGCACGGGCGGCGAGCCAGTTGAAGAGCGCGGTACGCACCGAACCGGCGTGCAGCGCCCCGGTGGGAGAGGGGGCGAAGCGCGTCCGCCACCCCCGTTTAGTGTCACGCATTTCTTGCGTTTGCTCCGGCTGGTCAGAGCCGCAAGTTTCCCGCTGAGGACGGCGTTCTGGTGGTGCAGGCATAGCCGGCAAGTGTGAACCACGGCCTTCGGGCCCGGTGCAAGCGTGGGCTACCGGACCGAACGTGGAGACCAGTCATCAGCCTCTCACATTCACCACGCGGAGGGACTAGGGGTAGCCGTGAAGAAAGTCAGATTGCTCAGTGCCGGTGCCATCGCCGGTATGGCGGGTGTCCTTGTGCTGCCGATGTCGGCGCACGCCGACACCGCCGCCCCGACGGGTACCGCGCAGGCTTCGGCCCTGCAGGTGTCGATCTCCCCGTCGGCTCTCATCTCGGCCGTGCCGGCCGTCGGACAGCTGCTCAGCCAGACGCTGGGCGGGGTCCTCGGCAACACGGATCTCAGCATCAAGGTCGACGCTGCGAACGCCAACGGCGTTCTCACCGGGAACCTCCTCGACCTGCTGTCGGGTCATGGTGACTCGACCCCGATCGACATCCAGTTCGCGCCTCTCCAGCAGGAGCTGGACACGCTGAGCGGCGCCGTCAAGACGGCCCTCGGCGCACTCAACGGCGTCACCGGCCTCCTCGGCGGGAGCAGCGGCCTGACCAGCGCCCTCGGCAACGGCGGTCTGCTCTCCGGCCTCACCGGTCTGCTCGGCACCAACAGCAGCGTCGTGGGCCAGCTCACCTCGCTGACATCCCAGCTGCCCATCCTGGGCAACCTCCTCAACGGCATCCTCGGCGGGACGAGCGGCAACTCGCTCGGCAGTGTGGACGGCGCCCTCAAGGGCCTCGGCGTCAACCTGGGCAACACCCTGGTCGCCAACTACAACGTCCCGGGTGTCACCGATGCCCCGACCGCGACCTCCTCGGTCATCGCGACCCCGGCGGGCGCTCCGATCCAGCTGAACCTGGCCCCCTACCACGCTGACGCGGTGAGCAACAGCCTGGCGCAGGCGGCCGGCATCGCCGGTGCTCGCGCCTCGGCGGACAACAGCACCACCAGCCTGGCGGTCGTCCCCAGCCTCACGCTTCCGAACCTCAGCGGCCTGCTGGGCACCGGCGGCGGCCTGGGCAACCTGCTCGGCCCCAGCGGCCTCCTGAGCAGCCTGCTCAACACCACCAGCGGCCTGCCCGTCGTCGGCAGCCTGCTCTCCGGCATCGTCGGCGCTCCCTCGGGCACCGGCGGCGCGGCCAGTGGCCTGCTCGGCGGTCTTCCGCTCGGCGGCGCGGTCACCGGCGTCCTCGGCAGCCTGACCGGTGGCACCGGCAGCAGCGGTCTGCTGGGCGGCGTGCTCGGCACCAACGGCCTGCTCGGCAACCTCGGCGGCATCACCAACGGCGTCCCGGTTCTCGGTTCCGTCCTCAGCGGCGTCACCGGCAGCAGCTCGGGCGGCTCGGTGCTCGGCATCCTCGGCAACAACGGCGGTCTGCTGTCCGGCCTCCTCGGCAACGGCGGCCTGCTCGGCAACCTGACCAACCTGAACGGCCTTCTCGGTGGCCTGCTCGGCCCCAACGGGCTGCTCGGCGGCCTCCTGAACGGCCAGAACCTCGGCCTCAACTCGCTGATCAAGACCGCGGGGATCACCTCCAACTCGATCGTCCAGCCGATGGGCGGCGGCTCGTTCCAGTCGCTGGCGAGCACCAAGGTCGCCTCCGTCCAGGTCCTTCCCCTGGGTGACCAGATCCTCGGCGATCTGACCAGCATCCTCGGCGGCGGCACCAGCGGTGGCCTGACCAGCGCGCTCAACGGCATCGTCGGCGGCCTCAACCTCGGCAGCCTCACCAACCTGGGTCCCCTCTCGGGTCTCCTCGGTGGTGCGGGCAGCACCGGCGGTCTGCTCAGCGGCCTTCCGCTGCTCGAGATCACCGGGATCAGCTCCAGCGCTCAGGCCATCCTCGGCCCGAACGCCGGCGATCCCACCGGGGCGAGCAGCCTCGGCGCGATCAAGGTCCTCGGCATCCCCGTCGTCAACCTGGACCAGGTCCTCGGCATCGCCGTGGGCACCAGCAAGACCATCGCCATCCCCGCGACCGGCATCAGCCTCATCATCGACCGCGGCGTGCCGCAGATCGGGATGAACACCGCGACCTCGAAGAGCGTCTCGGTCGCCGCGCTGAACGTCCGCCTCGTGAACGACGGCACCGGCCTCCTGGGCAGCCTGCTCAGCGCCGGCAACACCAGCAAGCCGATCACCGAGGTCGCGGTGGCCAACTCGGTGGCCTCCGTCTCCACCTCGGCTCCGGCCAACGCCACGGTCCCGGCCATCGCGCCGATCAACGGTCCGACCCCGCCCTCCACGGGCATGTTCGGTCCCGCCAGCTTCGCGGCCGCCGGCATCCTCGCCGCGCTCGCGATCGCGCTCCAGGTCTTCCCGCGCCTCGCCGCCCGTCGCGGCAGGGTTCGGTAACCAGGCACTCGCAGGGACGGGCGGGGGGCACCGCGCCCCCCGCCCCGCCCCGTCCGCTCCCCTCGACGCAACCCGACCCGACCTGACCCGATCCCTCTCTCACCACCCCTCTCTCGGAGAATCTGGACGGCAATGCCTCTTAACATCCAACGCTGGCTCCGCCGCTCGAGCTGGGTCCTGATGGGTATCGCCGTCCTCATCGTCGGCTACGTCGGGACCCTGGTCGGGTACGAGAGCTACGCGCAGCACAACCTCCTCTCCGCCTGGGACACCAGCCATGCCGGCGTCAACGACGCCCAGCCGGTCGGCAACAGCGTCTTCGTGACCAAGCACCCGCACCTCGCCGACGGCGAGGCGATGGCGAAGCTCTCGGTCCCCGGCATCAAATTCACCGCGGTCGTCACCGAGGGCGCCGACCGCGGCATCCTCAGCGCCGGGCCCGGTCACGACAACCACACCGACTACCCGGGCGAGGGCGGTCTCATCCTCATCGGCAACCACAACGGCTTCTCGACGAGCTGGAGCGACGTGCACACCGGCGACATCGTCGGGGTCGACACCACCTACGGCCGCTTCCAGTACAGGATCACCCAGCGGTACATCACCTCCGGCACCGATCGCAGCTACATCGACCATCCCAGGAGCGGGACCGGCGAGGTGCTCGAGCTGGTGACCTGCTGGCCCCTCTGGCAGGGCGCATTCGCCCCCGACCGCCTCGTCTTCGAGGCCACTCCGGTGAACGTGCAATGAACCGCCGCCTCCTCGGCGCCCTGACCGGCGCCGCCCTCCTCGGCGGCGCCCTGGCGGTTCCGCTGACCCCGCAGCGGGCCCTCGCCGCGGCCGCCAACTGTGGCGCGCCCCACGTGGCCAGCGTGACGAACGCCCTCGACCAGCCCGGGCACACCGTCACCGTGAACGGCTCGGGCTTCACCTGCGGCGGGAACGCGAACTCCACGTCCGTGAGCGTGGGACCCACCTCCGTGAACGCGGTCAACGTCAGCGACGGCTCGCTGCAGTTCACGGCGCCCAACGCCGCCGGTTCGGTGGTGGTGACCATCAACTACACCGAGGCCTGTCTGCTGTGCGGGCGCAGGGACCTCGGCAGCAACACCGACCATCTCTTCCTGCTCGCCCCGAACACGGACGGCGGCAGCGCGACGCCCGGACCGGGTGGCGGCTTCACCGTGTCCGGCCACGGCTTCACCCTGGGCGGCTACATGCAGAGCGTCGGCGCCTCCGCGTGCGGTCAGGGCCTGGCCGTGGGTTCGGTCAGCGACACCTCGATCGCGCTCACCGCCCCGGGCAGCTACTGCAACGGCGCCGTCTCGCTGGGCTTCACCGGCTACGCCACCTCCACGAGGAACGCATCCTTCCCCACCAACACGGTGGGGATGAGCGCGGGCGCCCTCAACGTCGCCCCCAGCCACGGCGGGCTCTCCACCGGCGCGGCGGCCCCGGGCCAGGTGGTGAGCCTCTCCGGCGCCGGCTTCGGCAACAGCGGCTCGGCCACGCTCAACGGCGCCGGCATCGGCTCCACCTGGAGCGACAACACCATCAGCTTCACGGTGCAGCCGGCCTCGACGTCGGGCGCCGTGGCCTTCACACGCGCCGACGGCACGCAGATCCCCGGGGGCAGCCTCACCGTCAACTCGCAGATCGCCGGCCCCACCTCGGCCCGTGCCCAGGCCGGTGACACCGTCACCATCAACGGCGCCGGGTTCGGTCCCGGCGGCACCGTCACCCTCGGCGGCACCGCCCTGGGGATCAAGAGCTGGTCGCCGACGTCGATCGTGGTGACCATCCCCGGCGGCGCCAACGGCGGCGACCTTACCGTGACGCCGCAGGGCACCGCGCCCTCGACGCTCCCCAACGGGCTGGCCATCCTGCACCTCGGCGCGCTCAGGCCCGCCAACGGCGCGGCCGGCGGCGTCATCGGCATCACCGGCGGGGGCTTCGGCTCGCAGAAGGGCTCGGTGACCATCGCCGGGGTCAACGCCCCGGTCCAGCTGTGGGGCGACGGCACCATCGCCGTGGTCGTGCCCGCGATCCCCCGGTACGCCGGCGGCGGCGGCGACGACCACATCACCGTGAACGTCCCCGGCGCGGCCAGCCCGCTGACCGCCGCCTTCCACATCGACCCGACGCCGGCCTCGACCCCGGGGTCGACGCCGGGCAATCCCAGCGGCATCGCCTCGCCGGCCACCAACACGCCGGGATTCATCCCGCCGTCGGGTGACGGCCCGATCATCGACATCGGCCCGGTGCCCTTCCACAGGACGCCCAAGGTCGCCGGCCCCGTCGACCTCGCGCTCAGGAGCGACCAGTCGACCGCCGACCCGGGTGTCAACATCCCCTTCACCGTCAGCCTCAGCGCCTTCGGCAACCCGGTGGTGGGAGCCCCCGTCGACCTCCTCCTGGTGGTGGTCCCGGGTGGCGACGCCAGCATCAGCCCGGCCAAGGGCGTGACCGACGCCGCCGGCAGGGTCTCCGGCGTCCTCCACCTGAGCAGGCGCGCCGGCGACCACATCATCCTGGCGCGGTCGGGTCAGTACTCCGACGAGATCAAGGTCACCGGCCGCGGCCTGGTCAGCACCGGCGGCGCCGGCGGCACCGACAGCGGGCTCGGCGGCGTCGGCGGCGGCAGCCCGCAGCGCACCATCATCGTCGCCGCGCTGCTCGCCTGCCTGGTGCTCTTCCTCTCCGGTTTCGGCATCAACCTCGCCACCGCGCGCAACTCCTCCGCGAGCACCGCCGCCCCCGCGACCCCGCGTCGCCGCGTCGCCGGCAGCCTGGTGGCGGTCCCCGTCACCGCCGGGGCGGCGGCACAGTTCGGCCTTGCGATGGTGGTCTGCACCGTCGGCCAGCTGGTCGCCCTCGCCCGGCGCCGCTGAGCCACCGAGCCGGGCTCCGGGGTGCGATCCCCGGGGCCCGCTCCGGGCGGAGGCCTAGCGGGACGCCCCCACGATGCAGGCGACCAGGGTCCAGAGCAGCAGGAATCCGATCACGATCGGCCCGTCGATGCTCGACACCCGGACGCTCATCAGCCGCTCCGAGCCGCCGCCGCCCTTGCCGCCCCGCTCGGCGGAGGGCCGGCCCACGTCACCCATGCCCCATGCCGGCGGCGGCCCCGCGGGCCCCGGCCGGGGGGTGATGTGGAGCCGCTCCTCGCGCTGGCGCAGCCGGGCGTCGGCGATGATGCCGGCGATCACGATCACCCCGACGGCGGCCACGCCGACGCCGATCAGCCCCAGGCCGAGGCCCAGCGGAGCGTTGAAGTAGTCGTTGTAGGAGTGCGGTCCGTAGAAGACCAGGACCGCGCCGAGGATGCACGAGAGCGAGACGGTCCCGAAGGCGATGGACTTGCCGATGATCTCGCGTACGGGCATGTTCCTCTCCAGTCCCGACCTCCGGCGACGGCTGGGAGTATAGGTGGGTAGGATCGACCACCGGTACCGCGCCCGCATCGTCTAGCGGTCAGGACTCCACCCTTTCAAG